>CALBDV010000072.1 GCA_937927565.1 uncultured Holophagales bacterium | reverse complement strand
CGGTCGAGGCAGGCGACGACGTTGTTGCCGAGCGTCTGCGTCTGGCCGGCCGTGCACCCGCCGCCCGGGCAGTCGTCGATCCAGCCGTTCGGGCTGGCGACGGCGCTCATCGCGGCGTGCATCCTCACGATCGTCATCGCGCTCTCGACGAACTGCGTCCCGGCGCCGGGCACGGCCGGGCTCGGGGACTTCGGCGCGGGGCTGTCGGCGGGGGTCGTCCCGTCCGCCTGGACGAAGACGCGGAAGCGGGCGTCGTGGTTCGAGGCGTCGTCGCGGATGTCCTTCCGCCAGAGGACGTCGCCCGTCTCGGCGTCGACGACGGCGTACCAGTCGGCGTCCCCTCCCGTGAAGACGACGAGGGACCACGCCGGGACGAGGACCCCCGGCGCGAGCGGAAAGAAGACCGGGTGCGCGGTGATCGGGCCGGCGACGTGGTCGTCGGCCTCGGCGAGCCGCGTTCCGGCGGGCATCTCCCCTGAGACCGTGAAAGAGGAACGGTCCGCCGTGTGGCCGACGGAGGCGAGGAGGCGGGTCACGGCCGCCGCCGGGGTCAGGAGCCTCGACGGATCGACGACGGGAGCGACGGACCGCGCCTGGGGGACCATCTGCCCTACGCTCCCGACGAGCCGGCCGTCCCGCGTCACGAGGAACCTCGTCTCGCTCTGGAAGATGGCCCGGCCGTCGACCCGCTGCTCCATCCGGAGCATCCGGAGACCGCTCTTTCCGCCGGCGCTGTCGCCGACGACGACGAGGTCGCCGAGATCGGCCGTCGAGAGGCCGTAGAGAGACGCGTGCCGGCCGAGGTAGGCGCGGACGATCGCCTCGGTCGACTGGCCCGGCGCCGCGGCGGTGAGAGCGCCCTTCCGGTTCCTCACGAGGGTCGGGGCCCCGGTGAGGTTCGAGAGCTTCACGTCGAGGGCCGGCAGGGAGGTGCGGAGCGCGGCGACCGCGCTCTCGACCCCCGTCGTCGTGCCGCGCGCACGGGTGAGGCCGGACTCCCGGGCACCGGGCCGCGCCGTCAGGGCCCGAGCCCAGGCGTCCCGGAGGTTGACCCGGGCGTCTGCCATCGGGGGGGCGGTGCTGCGGCGAGCAGGCGCTGCGACCGCCGCTCCCGCGAAGGCCTGCGGTGAGAAGAGGGCCGCGGCGAGGACGGCTACACCAGACGACAGTCGGACTCCAGGGGTTCTCATCACTCTCTCCTCCAGGCGCAGGGCCGGTCCATGCACGGCGATCCGGCGACAGACGCAACGTTCGGCGGCAATCCGGAGCTCTGGCGCCGAAGACCCGGCCGAGCCTAGCGACAACCGTAGGCGGCGGGCAGCGCATGCGCATGCGTTCCCACCGCGACGATCGATGGAACTCCGCTTCCCGGCACTCCTCCCGCGCGGCCACGGCTGCCGGGTCGAGGCCGACGAGCTCGACGTGAGCCTCTCCGGACGCGGCCTGCTCTCGAGGGCACGTCCCGCCCTCCCGGCGAGGCCGGGAGGGCGGGAGCCGGGGCGGGGCTACGGGCGGCAACGCAGGGCGAGGCCGCCCGCCAGGGCGAGCGCGGCCCCGAAGCCGAGGAGGCCGAAGAGGGAGAGGGCCGGGATGTTCGCGGCGCTGGCCCCCCGGGGAACGAACACGTCGAACGAGTCGGAGACGCCGCCGATGGTCACGGTGACGGAAGCGGTCCCCTCGCTGGCTCGCGCGTCGACCCGAGCCTCGACGGTATCGCCGGCGGAGACGGTGCCCGCCGCCGTATGGAACGCCCCGCCGTTCACGCGGTAGGCGCAACCGGTCGCTCCCGAGCTGCAGGAGATCGAGATGGTGGCCGGGGCATTCACCCCGCTGACGGTGATCGGCGCGGAGACGTAGGTGGTCGAAGTGACGGCGTTCGAGACGTCGACGAAGGTGAAGGGGTCCGGCGTCGTATCGGCGATGCTCGCCGTCACGACGAAGCACGGCGAGAACTCGGAAGAGGAGCTGGGCGTGGCCCAGATGCTCGCGTTCATCGTGACGCCCGCGCCGAGGGTCCAGCCGGCGGGCAGAGGTGCGGGGATCGTCACGGTTCCGGCGTAGTGCCCGCTCGCGTCCGTGGCGACGGTCGGAAAGGTGAGCCCGGACGGGTAGCGGGCCTCACCCGCCGTCGCGGTGGAGCAGTCGGGGTTGGCCCACGCGTGGACGATGAAGCTCTCGTTCGGAGTCGTGTCGAGTGAATACAGGATGTCGATGCCGCCGGCGCCGTTCAGGGCCGCCGAGGTGATCACGGGGTGGTTCTGTAGCCCGTTGGGGCCCGAATCGGCATCGAGAGGGTCGTTCGGCGTCAGGGTGTGCAAGGCCTCGCCGATCGGGGAGAGGTCGACTCCGAGACCGGCGAGGTTCCAGAAGGCGTTCGAGCCGTCGATGGCGACGCCCGCGGGGAACCCGGGATAGACCGAGCTGTCGTCCACGAGGACGCCCGCCCCGATCGCGGTGTTCGCGATCGCGTTGGCGATCACGGTCGTTCCGGTGGACGGGCCGGCGGCGGAATCGACGATGCTGACACCGGCGCCGTTCGGGAGCGCGCCGCCCCCGACCGCGATCCCCATCGTGTTCAGGCTGATGTTCGTCGCGTCCGCACCCGACAGGAGGATCGCGGCGACGGGGTTCCCGGAGATGACGTTCTGCTGGATCGTGTTCTGAACGGCGGGGTCGCCCGACCACCCTTCGATGACGATGCCGGTCCCGCCGCCCAGGGCCAGCATCCCCGTCGCGTCGGTCCCGATGAGGTTCCCGTTGATCGTGTTCCCGTCGCCACCGTTCACGCGGATGCACGTTCCCCCCGTCGCGAAGAGGTTCCCGGCCCCGGCCGAGTTCCCTCCGATGGCGTTGTTCGAGCCGACCGTCGAAAGCCCGAGAGTGAGGCTCCCTGTCGTCGTTCCGTCAGCGCGCGCGCCGATGAAGCACCCCTGGATGACGTTGTTCGAGGTGTTGAGGACGAGCGCGGTGTGCAGCGAGAAGATCGAGAGGCCTCGGACGGTGCAGCCATTCGCGTTCAGCACGAGGCCCGAGCTGCCCGCCGGGAGGAGGCTCCCGTCGATCTCGATCCGTACCTGAGTGTCGAGAGCGGTCGCGTTCGGCCACGCCCCGGCGACGCGGGAGCCGGCCGACGCGCCCGGCTGGGTAAGGCCGTCGATCGTCGTGAGCGAGTTCACGGACGGGAGCTGAGTCGCCGGCCGGATCGTGCAGACACCGGTGGCCGCCACGCAGCCGGGGTCGGTCGCGGCGGGAATGGTGAAGGCGATGGTGTCGGTGCCGCTCCCGGCCGGGCAGCCGCCCGTCGCGGTGTTCGTGTTCGCGGCGGTGAGGGCGTCTCGCAGCGTACAGGCCGGGCCGCCGGAGGCGTCGGCCGTGCTCGTGACGGTGATCGTCGCGGCGTGGACGGACCCTGCTCCGAGCACGCCGGCAGCGAGCAGGGCGATGGGCCAGGACAGTCGGGCCAGGGCGCAGCGCGACCCCGGGTAGCGCCCGTGCGGGGACGCCTGGATCGGATTCGTCATGCTCTCCTCCACGGATCCGGATCGGTCTCGTCGGCGTGTGAAGGGATGCCGCGGGCCGGAGGGGATCCGCCGGGGATGTACCGACGGAGGAGCGAAGGCGGCAGAGCATGGGCATGCGCCGCCGAGCGCGATTCGAAGCGATGGCTGTGAAGGTGTGGCGGCACGATCCCCAGAGCCGCGTCGGGGTCTTACCGCTGGGGTGGCGTGCCGTCGGCGCCGAAGTCTCCGGCAGGTACCGGAGAGCCGACGTGACTGCCCTGGGCCAGGTCCACCCCGCAGCGCCTCACGGCTTCGAAGTCGCGGGACGACTCGACCCCCTGGGCGACGACGCGGAAGCCGAGGCGCGTTCCGAGGTTCACGGTTCCCTCCACGCACTCGCGCGTCCAGGGGGCCCTCCAGAGGTTCCGCACGGTGCTCCGGCTCAGTTTCAGGAAGTCGGGCGTGCCGAGCTCGAGCAGCTCGATTGGGGAGGCCGAGGCTCTGGTCTCGTCGAGGCAGGTCCGGATCCCGGAGGCTCGTAGCCGAACGAGGCCGGCGGCGAGCCTCCCGACAGGAGCCTCCTCGTAGCCGATCCGGACGTCGAGGATGAACCGCGTCGTTTCGAGGCCGGCGGCGCCCAGGAGGTCGAGAAGGCGCTTCTCGAAGCCGTCCGCCGCCACGCTCGTAGCCTCGACGTTTATGACGACGGCCCCCGGGAAGGGGAGCTCGCGGGCGGCGATGAGCCCGCCCTCGAGGCAGTGGGCGTCGAGCTCCGCGAGGTGGCCACGGCAGCGGAAGAACTCGAAGAGGTCAGTGGGGTCGTCGTAGGGAGTCCCCTGCGGCCCGCGGACGAGGCACTCAACCGCGTGGAGGACGAGCGAGGCGGATCGGATCTCGACGATCGGCTGAAAGAGGTAGCGCACGCCGCCGTACCGGGCGAGGAACGAGGCGACAGCATCGGAGGGGTCCACCTCGTGCCGGCCGGCCTGCGCGACGCGGACCCAGGCGCCGGACCAGTCCTGGACTGGGCCGTTCGGCGATAGGAGCTCCCTCATCGTCGCGACGGCCCGGCGTCCGTTCGCACGGCGGAGGGGCACGACCGGCTGCTGGAGGCCGTCGAGCGATCTCGGGTGGCATCAAGGGCGTTCATCATCATCTCCTTCGGACGGGCCGCCTCTCGAGGGGCACGTTGCGGCGCACGAACGTCCGGGAAAGTAGAGAACCGGCGTGGCAAGCGATAGAGCACGCGCATGCGCGCCCGGCAGGAGAGGCTCCTCGCCCTGCTCGAGGAGAACGAGGCGTTCCTCCGGAACGTGGCCAGGGCCTACACGCGCGCCACTACCGAGAACCGGTGCCAGGCGTGCAATCGTGTATTGTTGTTCACAATACACGATTGCACGCCTGGCACCGCAGCTGGTGGCACCGCAGCTGGCACGAGCTTCAGCTGGAGCGGGTTCGGGGAGGCCCGGTCGGCGACGACCCCGTCGTCGCCGGTGTCGTCGTACGGGGAGAAGAGCGGCTTCGCGAGGCACCGCAGGACGGCAGCGCGGCTTGAGCGGGGGCCGCGGGGCCGGCGGCAAGGCGGGCCCTGGCCGGCGGGAGGAGCGCGCGCAGAACCCGGGACATGGCGCAGGATGCTGCCACGGGCGGCGTCGCGGGGTCCACGTCGTCGCCGCAGGAGAGTCAACAGACGCCGGTCGCCGGCACCTGCATCGCGCCCGTCCGCCTCACCGCTCGAAGTCGATCCGGCTCACCTCGTCCCACGGAACGTAGGTCTTCTTACCGCCCGCGAGGACGAAGACCCCCGCGTTGCGCTCGGTGACGTCGGCGGAGCCCTCGAGAACGAGCTCCACCTTTGCACCGTGGAGCGTGACCCGTGCGCGGCGGCTGCCCGAGGGGGCGATCGCGGCGACCTGTGCGAACGGGATGCTGTAGGTGATTCCGTCCTGGTCGCCGTCGAGCGTTTCCCAGCCGCGGCTCTCGTCCACGTCGAAGACGATGTCCCCCTTGTGGGTGACTCCTTCGCGCGTCTTCAGCGTCCCCCGGAGCGGTCCGAGCGCCGGGAACTCGTCATAGCCCGGGCCCGAGCCGCCGTCCTCGAAGTCGACCCTCCTGAATGCGGACCAGGAGACGAGGACGCGGCCGTAGCGCGGGTCGTCGACGAAGAGGCCCCGGTTGTCGTCGTCGACGTCGTTCGTCCCGCGGAGGACGACGTCGCGCCCGTCCTTGAGGAAGACCCGCGAGGCGCGCCACCCCTCCCGCTCGATCGCGCGGATCTTCCCCATCTCGATCTTCATCTTCCCGTCGTCCGAGCTGCCGTCGAGGACGTCGGTGGCGAGGCACTCCTCCTTGTCCCACTGCAGGGTCCCGCGGAAGGCCCCGGACTCCGTCTTCACGTTGCCGAAGAGCCGCGCCGGAACACCCGGGAGCTCGGCCGGGGCGGGCTTGAAGTCGATACG
>CALBDV010000071.1 GCA_937927565.1 uncultured Holophagales bacterium | reverse complement strand
TCCTGGGCGATCGTGAAGAGGACGGGCGCCTGGAACGACGCGGCCACCGTCTGGCCGATGTCGTACTGCCGGTCGACGACGACGCCGTCGATCGGCGAGAGGATCCTCGTGTAGGCGAGGTTCGTCTCGGCCTGCCGAAGGGCTGCCGTCGACTGCTCGACCGCGGCCGCGGCTCCGTCGCGGTTGGCCTTGGCCGTGTCGTACTCCGACTGCGCCTGGAGCTGCGCATCGAGGAGCTTCTTCGCGCGCGCCAGGACGAGCTCCGCGTTGCGCAGCTCCACCTTCGCCCTCTCCAGGTCGGCCCGTCGCTGGTCGACCGACGTCTGGAAGGGGGTCGGGTCGAGCCCGGCGAGGAGCTGGCCCCTCTTCACCTCCGAGTTGAAGTCGGCGTGCAGGCTCGCGATGATCCCGGACACTTGGCTGCCGACCTTGACGGTCGTGACCGCCGAGAGGGTCCCGGTCGCCGTGACGGTCGCCACGACCTCCCCTTTCGTCACCTTCTCCTTGCGGAACTTCGGGCCGCTCTTCCTGTCCTTCGACAGGACGAGGACGCTTCCCGCGACGACGGCGGCGACGATCACCGCTCCGATCAGGACCTTCCTCATCTCATCAGCCTTTCCCTCCCCGGACCGCACCGGGGGACGCCCCGAACGGGAACCGGACGACCAGCCCGAACCAGAACGCGTTGAACGTCCGAGCGGACTCCCCGGTCCGGATTCTCCGCGCGGCGTATTCCAGCGTGGCCTCGATCCCCTTCCAGCCGATCCATGCGGCCGCGGGTTGGTGAATCTTCTCGTTCGAATCGGCGCCGACGTAGCGCCATTCGGTGTAGGTGTAGCGGAAGACGACGGTCGGCAGCTCGAAACGGAGAGCCCCGCGCCAGGCCCGCCCGTCCCGCTCTGCGAGGGGCCGGACCTCGCCGGCGTCCGGCTCGTCCGCCGACCGGAAGAGCCCCTGGAACTCCAGTGAGAGCGGGCCGAGCGTGCCCGTCAGGTCGGCGCTCGCGTCGCTTCGACGGTACTCGGCCCGTCCGTCGGTCGGGACGATCCGCGCCGTCCCGCCCGACAATCCGGGCCGAACGGTCCAGAGCCCCTTGTTGAAGAGGAAGGAAGCCCGGCCCGAAAGGCCGTCGCGAAGCGACGCGGACGGATCCGATTCGACGCCCTTCCCTTCCTCCTCCCAGGCGACGTGGTCGTTCTGTCCGGCCCAGCGCGCCGCCCAGTCGAGCGAGTTCCAGCCGAACGGCCGGCTTCCGACGAGTTGGACGCCCCAGTCGGGGTTCCGGTTGACGCCGTTGAGGGAAAAGAGGTCGCCTCCGAACGTCTGGTCGGCGAGGCCGACGACGCTGCCGACCTTTCCGACCCGGACCTCGCCTGCCGGCGTTTCGAAGAAGGCGAAGCCCTCTTCGAGCCAGACGGAGCCGGGGAAATAGTCGCGGAAGAGACCCTCCCTCCCGCGCAGCTCCACACGGGCGCCCCAGCTCTTCTGTCGATAGGTCGCCGACAGAAACGCATAGGAGAGCTCCGCTTCCCGCAGGTCGCGGTCCTGCGTCGGCTCGAGAGCCGACAGGGAGGCGCCGAGGACGAAGCCCGGCGGCTCGTCCGCCGGCGGCTCGGCGGCGAGGGGACCGGGAAGGAGAAGGAGGCCCGAAGCGATTGCCCAGAGGAACCGGGTTACTTTCAAGCCTCGCGATGATACGGCCCGCGGATGGAGGGGTTTCCTCACGGGAAACGTCCGCTCAGGCGGACGACTCGTCGGAAGCGAAGGCGGTGCGGGCGACGCGCCCCTCGACCACCCTCCGAACGCGCGTCCGGAACGCGAGGACTTCGAGCTGCCGGAGCCGGTTCGCCTCTCCGGTTCGCCGTCGCTGCTGCTGCCTCGCGACGGCCAGGAGAAGGGCGCTCCTCACGTACTCCCGCCTCTCGTCGGCGCGGCCGAATCGCGGTTCCCGCCAGCGTCGCCACGGGTTCACGAGAACGGCGAGGTCCTCGCCCGGGAGGATCCCGAGACGGACTTCCTCGGAGAGCTCGCGCAGGACCCGCCTGCGTTCGAGGAGGATGGGGGGGGCCCAGGCGAGGAGGGCGATCAGGGCGCCAGCTGCGGGCCCGACGAGCCCGAGATGTCCCGGCAGCGTGCCGCCCAGCGCCAGGAGCCCTCCGCCGACGAGCCCCGGCAGCAGGATCGCGCTCGCCCAGGACACTCCGCGCCTCCAGCCCGCCTCGGTGTTCGCGCGGCACCCCTCGGCCCCGTAGACCGACAGCGCGGCCGCGACCGCCGAGGCTCCGAGAAGCGCCCCTTCGAGTCCCTCACCCCGGAGCGCGAGTCCGGCCACGACACCGGCACCCGTGACGAGAGCGGCCGTCACCCTCGCCGCCTCCGCGGTGAGCGGCGAGTGAACGGGCGCGCCCAGGAACGCGAGGAAGAGCGCCGCCACGAGAAGCCCGGAGCCCAGCGTGACGGGGTCCGGCAGCGGGTGAGGGCCCGCACCGAAGGCGGCGGCCGCTCCGGCCAGCCCCGCCACGGCCGCCCCCCTGGCGCCTCTCGCCCGGCGCGCCGCGCCGAGGGCGAGGAGAAACAGCGCGACACGACCGGCGAGAGGCGCGATCATCCCTCGCCTCGGGAGAGGAACCAGAGGCGTGTCGCCTCGACGTCGCGACGGATCTGCGCCGTCAGCTCGAGCATCGAAGGGAAGACTCTCTCGTCGCGCAGGCGCTCGAAGAACGTGAGCCGGATCGGCTCGCCGTAGACGTCGGAAGAGAAGTCGAGGATGTAGGACTCCACCGTCGTGGCGTAGTCCTCGTAGACCGTCGGCCTGCGGCCGATGTTCGTGACGCAGGTAAAGGTCCGCTCGAAGGAACGGAGGAGGACCTTCGTCACGTAGACGCCGTCTCGCGGGTAGAGCTCGTTCTCGGACTTCAGGTTGATCGTCGGATAGCCGATCTTCCGCCCCATCCGGTCGCCCTTCGCAATGACGCCCTCCATCGCGAAAGGACGTCCCAGGAGACGCCGCACCTCGGAGACGCTTCCCGCCTCCAGAAGCGTCCTCACCCGGGTCGACGAGACGGGCTCTCCCCCCTCGGCGACGACGTCGAGCGGGACCACCCGGATCCCGGCCTCTTCGCCCAGCTGTGAGAGGAGCGTGACGTTGCCACGTTTTCCGCATCCGAAGGCGAAGGCGGCGCCGACGTGGACTTCGCGCGCGCCGAGCGAGCGGCCGAGGAGGTCGCGGACGAACTCCTCGGCATTCATCGCCGCGAACTCCCGCGTGAAGGGGACGACGACGAGGGCGTCGACGCCGAGAGCGGCGATCGCCTCTTCGCGCTGGCGAAGCGTCTGGATCATCCTCGGCGCCCGCTGGGGATGGAGGATCCTCATCGGATGCGGGTCGAACGTCAGGACGACCGAAGGCGCGTCGAGCTCCCGGGCCCGATCGACGACGCGGCGGAGCATTTCCTGGTGCCCCAGGTGGACACCGTCGAAGTTCCCGATCGTGACGACGCCCCCGCGAGGGAGGTCCGAGCGCCGGAGAGGATCGACGAGGACGTTCACGGCAGACGCGGACTCACGCGACGATGCGCCCCACGAAATCGTAGTCGTGCGCTTCCGTCACCCGGACCTTCACGATGGACCCGGAACGAGGAACGAAGCCCTCGGGAACGTCGTTGATCAGGAGCTTCCCGTCGATCTCGGGCGCCTGCCGCTTCAGCCGACCCTCGAGGAGGAGCTCCGACTCGGACGAGGTCCCCTCGAGGATCGCTTCGTGGACTTTCCCCTTCAACGCGCGGTTCTTCCGTCGCGAGATCTCGCGCTGCGCCTCCATGACGGCCGTGCAACGCTCGGCCTTGACCTCGGCCGGAACCGGGTCGCCCAGCCCTTCCGCCCCCGACCCCGGCTCCGGGGAATAGGGGAAGACGCCGAGGTGGTCGAACTCGGCCTCCTTGACGAAGGCGAGGAGCTCCTCGAAATCGGCCTGGTTCTCGGACGGGAAGCCGGCGATGAACGTCGTCCTCAGGGCGATGCCCGGGACCGTCTCGCGCATCCCGGCGAACATGCGGGCGTAGCTCTCGGGATCGCCGCCCCGGCGCATCCCTGCCAGGACCCGGCGGGAGACGTGCTGGAGCGGGATGTCGACGTACGGGACGAAGCGGGGCTCGTCGGCCATCAGCCTCAGGACCGACTCGTGCAGAGTCTTCGGGTAGGCGTAGAGAAAGCGGATCCAGGGCAGCGACGTCTCGCGCAGGAGCGCCGAGACCAGCGTCGCGAGTCCCTCCCGGCCGAGTCCGACGTCCTCCCCGTAGCGGGTCGTGTCCTGCGAGATGAGGACGAGCTCGGAGACCCCCTGCGCCTCGAGCGAGAGCGCCTCGCGAACGAGCGACTCGACGGTTCGCGACCGCTGGAGGCCTCGCATCTGGGGAATGGTGCAGAAGGTGCAAGGGTTGTTGCACCCCTCGGCCACCTTCAGGTACGCGTAGCCGCGCCGTCCCGTCAGGACACGAGGCGCGAGGTCGTCGTAGAGGCGCGTGGCGAGCGGCTTGGTCGTGAAACGCGGGAGCGAGGGAAGGCCGAGCGCCGCGGCCGGCGCCTTCTCCAGCTCGTCGAGCCCTATGAAGTGGTCGACCTCCGGGATCTCTGCAGCGAGCTCTGCGCCGTACTTCTGGACCATGCACCCCGCGACGACGACCCGATCGATCTCCCCCGCTTCCTTGCGCCGGACCTGCTCGAGGACCGCGTTCACCGACTCCTCCTTGGCCTGGTCGATGAAGCCGCAGGTGTTGACGATGACGACCCGGGAGGAGTCCGGGTCGCCGAGCGTCAGGCCCTCGCGCTGCAGGTAGCCGAGCATCACCTCGGTGTCGACGAGGTTCTTCGGGCAGCCGAG
>CALBDV010000070.1 GCA_937927565.1 uncultured Holophagales bacterium | reverse complement strand
CAACGAAGGCCCGGGATAGGGGACAGCGTGGCGCACGCGGGCATCGACTTCGGCACCTCGAACTCGGTGCTCGGCCTTCTGAACGAGAACCAGCAGCCCTTCTGCCATCTCTGGGGCGGTGGGTCCGCGCTCTTCCCGTCGGTTGCTGCGGTCCACCGGGGAACCGGTGCGATACAGGCTCTCGGCGAGGGTGCGATGGTGCAATGGGAGAGTGGGGCGGACCCCGATCTCCTCTGTGTGCGCCGCTGGAAGATGGAGATGGGGATGGGAACTGTTTACCAGAGAGCGACGGGCGGGGCTCCGTCCAACCTAACACCGGAGTGGCTCACGACTCAGTTAATCGAGCACCTCCTTCAGGAGATCGTGTCGGGAGTCGGTGGGCAGGCGATAGAGTCCGCCCTGGTCACGGTGCCTCACGGTTGGCGGAGAAGCGATCCCCGCCGCTGCCAGGCGGTACGTCATAGCGCTGAGGCTGTGTCCGTCGGTGGAGGTCGGCTCCGCGTGCAACCGAACACCGTGAGCGAGCCGGTTGCCGCCGGGGCCTACTGGACGTGGGAAGCGGGCCGTGCCGGGCCGGAACAGAAGAAAGCACTGTCCGGGAGCCACGTGCTCGTGTGCGATCTGGGCGGAGGGACTATCGACCTTACCCTCGTGGAAGTGGGGGGAACAAGAGCATACCTCGACGTTGTCGATGCAGCCCATTGCGAGCGGGCGGGTGACTGGGCGTCCGCATGTGTCGCCGGGGAAGCGGCCCGACGTATGAACGGAGCGCACGGCACGGCTCTACCGGAAGAGCCCGGTGCCTTCCTCGCTGCCATCGCCGAGGAGCGCCTATCGGCGCTTCGGAAATGGTTTCTTCAGGCGGATGCGCTCAAGCGGACGATCTCCACGAGTGCCCAGTACCGGAGGGCGAACGTCCCGATCCGTGCCTCGCAGCACTTCTCGGACGGAGCCGAACACGGCCTGCTGCTTCAACTCGACCTCGCAGGGCTTGAAGCCTGCCTGCAACCCTTCTACGACGAGCTGCGAGTGTTCCTGATCAGCTTCCTCTCCGGCTTGCCCCGCAGCCGCCGTCCGAGCGCAGTCGTCTTCGCGGGCGGCGGGAGCAGGATTCATGGGGTTAGGGAGCGGGTCGTCCTTCCAGCCCTCGTCGAAGTCCTTGCGACGGAAGCGGAGGCTCGGAGGGTTCTCGATCGCCTGCCGATGAACATGCGCGTTGCGGACCAGGCGATTGCACTCGGTGCTGCGTTGGTAGCGAACGACCTCGTCAGCGTGGGAGAGCGGCTTCTCTGCAATATCGGAATCGTTGGCGGGGTTTCGGCCGAAGTGGCGCAGCGGCTCGGATTGAAGCCTCAGGGTGAGGTCCAGTCCATTCTGGTTTCTCCGGTCCTATCGCGACTGACGCCGCTTCCTGCGTTCGTCCGGAATGACAGCCTCAATCTGCCAACCCACCTGAGTGCGGATGCCCGGAGAGTAAGACTCGCGGCTATAGTTGAGGTGGACGACGGCTCAACCTGGCTTCAGACGTGGGATGAGTCACTCGATGCGGCCACGGCATCCGACAGAGTGTCCTGGTCGCTCAGCGCGGATCCGGACGGGGTCCTCTGGCTTACGCTCCAGCCGACGGGCGGGGCAGCATTGCGCGTGGAAGGGCGGTACGCGCGGCCGGACGGCGAAGGCGCGGTGGCCGTCGCTCCGGGACAGGGTCGGGGGGCGAACGGAACCGACCTGCCGCCCAGAGTGACGCCTTCTCAGCTTGCGGAAGCTATCAAAGCGGTCAGCGGTCGTGCCGGCAGATGAACCAAGGAAAGGGAAAGGAATGAAGCACCTCTTGCAGCCCCTTCTGACCCACGGCAAGAGAGTGCATGAAGCCGAGTGGTGGCCCCTCGCGCACGCAGCTGCGAACGCCCCAGACGCCTTCATAGCGCTCGTCAACTCGGTGAACGAGGAGCAGACGTTACTGCTCCTCGAACGCCTGAGTGATACCGAGGCCGGACCGGGTGCGGACCTCTTGATGCTTCTGCTGGCGGATCGAACTGACCGGCTTCGTAGCGAACCGGCCCGGCTCTGGGTCCGGACCGAAGCAGCAGGGATAGTGGAGAGAGACCTGGGCCGACTTCGGTACCTTCGGGCGAGAATTGAAACCGCGGAGAAGGAATCGGAGGTCCTGCGCAGCC
>CALBDV010000069.1 GCA_937927565.1 uncultured Holophagales bacterium | reverse complement strand
CGGTCGGCTGCCGGATCGCCTTCCTCGACAAGACCCCCTCCCCGCAGGTCATCCTCAAGGCGTTCGGCGCAGAGAAGCCGCGCCTCGTCCTGACGGTTCCGCTGGTCCTCGAGAAGATCTACGCCAGGCGCGTCCGTCCCTTCCTCGAGAAGCCGGCCGTGAAGCTCCTGACGAGGGTGCCGGCGCTGCGGCGAAGGATCGACGCCCTCCTCCGGAAGAAGCTGATCGACGCCTTCGGCGGGCGGGTTCTCGAGGTCGTCGTCGGGGGAGCGGCCCTGAACCCCGTCGTGGAGGATTTTCTCCTCCGGATCGGCTTCCCGGTCACGGTCGGCTACGGCATGACCGAGTGCGGGCCTCTCCTGACCTACGCCGGCTGGCGGGAGCACAAGCCGCAGGGGGTGGGCCGCGTCGTCGACGGGATGGAGCTCGTCGTCGACTCGGACGATCCGTCCCGGACCGCGGGCGAGGTGAAGGTCCGCGGGCCGCACGTCATGGCGGGGTACTACAAGAGTCCCGAGGCGACGAGGGAGGTCCTCGACGACAACGGCTGGCTGAAGACCGGGGACCTCGGCCTTCTCGACTCCGGCGGCTTCCTGACGCTCCGCGGACGGTCGAAGACGATGTTCCTCGGCGCGACGGGCCAGAACGTCTACCCCGAGGAGATCGAGGCCCGCCTGAACGCCCTGGCGTTCGTGGCCGAGTCGCTCGTCGTCGAGCGGGACCACCGCCTGCACGCCCTCGTCTACCCCGACCTGGAGGCCGCCGACGCGGCGAAGGTAGGGCACGAGGCGATCCTCAAGGAGATGGAGCGGAACCGGCAGAAGCTGAACGGACGGCTCCCTCCCTTCTGCCAGGTCGCCACGATCGAGATCGTCCCGGAGGAGTTCCAGAAGACTCCGACCCGGAAGATCAAGCGATTCCTCTACGCGGGGCGCGCCTCGTAATGACTTGTCTGGTCTAATTCGGCCGCATGAGGAGGCGACGGTGGAATCCCGCCGGCTGACGGTGGAGCTGGGTCTTCCCGAGGGGAAGATCCGGGTGGAGATGGTCGTCCCGATGGGAGAGGTGCCGATGGAGCGCCTCCTGCCGGCGCTCCGGACGACGGCCGACGCCTTCATCGCCTACGGAACCGAAGTCTCCGCTGCCGCGGGCAAGCCCGTCTCCTGCGCGAAGGGGTGCTGGGCCTGCTGCCGGCAGCTCGTCCCTCTCGCCCACGCCGAGGCCCGGCAGCTCGCGACGCTCGTCGAGGAGCTTCCCGAGCCGAGGCGGTCGGTCGTGAGGGAGCGGTTCGCCGAGGCCCTCCGCCGGGTCGAGGCGGCGGGACTCCTTCCGTCGCTCATGGGACAGACGGGGAGGCTGGCCGCCGAGGCGGTCGACCTCGCCATGGACTATTTCCGTCTCGGCATCGCCTGTCCGTTCCTCGAGGACGAGAGCTGCTCGATCTACCACGACCGGCCCATCGCCTGCCGGGAGTACCTCGTCACGTCGCCCCCCGCCTGCTGTGACGCACTGACCACCGAGACCATCGAGCCGGTTGCCCTCCCCACGCGAGTCTGGGCCGCGGTCGCGCGCGAGGAGAACGGCATCCCGAATTCCGACCCGGCGACCTGCGTGCCGCTCGTCATGGCTCCTTCCTGGGCTGCCAGGAATCCCGAACCCGGTCCGCTGCGCCCCGGGCCCGAGATTCTCCAGAAGGTCTATGCGCGGTTCTCGCGCGACCGCAGGGGAGAGGGATTCGGACGATGACGGTCGAGGCGGGCCGGAAGCTGGGCCGCTACGTCCTCTCGCGGAAGATCGGCGCGGGAGGGATGGCGGAGGTCTGGGAGGCGTTCGACGAGGGGCTCCACCGGAGCGTCGCGGTGAAGGTCGTCCGCGACGAGATCGCGGGCGAAGCCGAGTTCCGCGAACGCTTCATCCGCGAGGCGCGCCTCGCCGCCCAGCTCGAGCACCCCCGCATCCTCCCGATCTACGACTTCGGGACGGAAACGGGCGTCACCTACCTCGTCATGCCGCTCCTGCCGGGCGGGAGCCTGAAGGAGCGGATCTCGGGCCCGATGCCGGCCGACGAGGCGGTGGAGGCGCTCGCTTCCATCGCCGCCGCCCTCGACCACGCGCACGGGCGGGGCGTCCTCCACCGCGACGTGAAGCCGTCGAACGTCCTCGTCGACGCGTCGGGGAGCCTTCTCCTCGCCGACTTCGGCCTCGCCAAGAACACGGCGGTCTCCTCCGAGCTGACGGTCGCCGGGATGGTCGTCGGCACGCCGGCCTACATGGCCCCGGAACAGGCTGTCGGCAGGCCGGTCGACGCCCGGGCCGACCAGTACGCCCTCGGCATCGTGGCGTTCGAGCTCCTCACCGGCCGGACTCCCTTCCGGAGCGAGTCCCCGTTCGCCATCCTCGACAAGCACCTGCGGGAGGCTCCGCCGCCGCCGTCGTCCTTCGTACCGGGCCTCTCTCCGGAGGTCGATGGTGTCCTCGCGAGGGCCCTCTCCAAGAATCCGCAGGAGCGCTTCGGAACCTGCCGCCAGATGGTCGAGGCGCTCGCCGCCGCTCTTGGCACCTCGATGCCGCTGAGGCCTTCCACGGCGGTCCGGGCCGCGCGGCCCCCCGACCAGACCTGGGTCGCCGACACCGCGGCGACGCTCCCCCCGGGGACCCCGCCGCCCACGTTCCGACCGGCGCACCTGACTCTCCCCGCCCCGCCGACGGCCGTCACGGCGCGGCGCCGGCCTCCCTCCGGTCCTTCGACGAACGCGGTGGTGGTGGCGGTCGTCGTCGTGGCGCTCCTCTTCATAGGCGTGGCGTCGGGAGTGGGCTGGATGCTCTTCGGGCCGAAGGGAAAGCCGGCGGAGCCTCTCGTGAGCGGGACGGTTCTTCCGACTCCGGCGCCGGTCGAGGCGTTCCCGACACCGTCTCCGGAAGCAGCGGGAGCCGGAGGGATCCCGGGAGGGGGCGAATCGACCCCGGACGACGGCTCTTCGCGGGTGACGATCGAGGAGCTGGGTGTGCCGACGATGCCGCCAGCCGTCGTGTCGGCGGGGGCTCCGCGGCCGACGCCGGTTCCCGAGCGGAGCGCCCCTGCGGGCTCGTTCCCTGCACCGCCGACCTCCGCGCCTCATCCCGTTCCCGTTCCTCCCACCGCAGAGCCGCAGCGGCCGACGGAGCCCGCGGGCTCCGGGCAGGCTGCCGCGCGCCTCGAGCGTGTCGTCCCGTTCCGGACCAAGGAGTCGATTCCCGTCGGGATCGAGGACCGGTTCATCGCGATCGAGTCGGTCGAGGTGACGAGCTGGCCGAAACCGGACGAGGTCCGCAAAGCCGAGAGCAAGCCGGGCGAGACGACGAGCCTGACGCTGAAGTTCACCTACTCGAACCGCGACGACGACGACTGGAAGTGCATCTATCGCGTTGCGGTCCTGGACGACGACGGCCGTGAGATCGGATCCGGGGTCCAGGAGCGCACGCTGAACGGGACCGAAGCGGCCGACACGAACCGCGTCTCCGTGAAGATGCGGACCCTGGACTTCCCGAAGGCCGCGAAGCTCCGGGTGAAGATCCTCGCCCGTCCCGACTGAACTGGATCGGGG
>CALBDV010000068.1 GCA_937927565.1 uncultured Holophagales bacterium | reverse complement strand
TCGTTGGCGGCGGCCGTCGAGAAGCCCCGGACGACCCCGGCGTCCTCCCAGCGGCCGGCCACGGTCAGTGGGCTCCCACCGCGGACGCTCGACGAGCCCCCGCGCGGGCATTCAGGCTGACGACCCGAGGGAACAGGACGTTGTTCTCCAGGTGGACGTGCTCGTGCAGCTCGCGCTCGAAGCGCTCGAGGCCTTCGTAAAGCGCCCGGTAGGTCGTGCATCCGTCGTCGGGAACAACGAACCCGCGGCTCAGCGTGCGGAGGCGGGCAAGCGCGACGCCGACCCGCTCGTGCTCCACTTCGAGGGCGTGGAGGGCGGGCTGGACGTCCTCGCCGATCGGAGAGGTGGGGTCGGCCAGCCGCCTCACGGCCGGGAAGACCTGCTCCTCTTCCACCGCGAGGTGGGGCTCCAACTCTGACCGCAGCTCCCGGTAAACGGCTGCGAGGTCGTTCAGCTCGGCGTGCCGCTCACCGTGGACCTCGGCCACCTTGTCGGCCATCCGCCCGAGACGGGGAAGGTCCTCCCGCAGCGCCAGGTGGTAGCGCGAGACGATGTGATCGAGCAGGGCCCCGAGCGGGGCGTCGGTGAAGACGCGATCCTCCGGTACCTCGCGTGCGGCGGCGGCCGCGATTTCGGCCGCCACGGCTTCCACCGCGGCGCCGTGCTCGCGGCAGGCCTCGCCGAGCGGGCGGTGCCCTCCGCAGCAGAAGTCGATCCCGTGACGCTCGAAGACCTCGATGCTGCGGGGGTGGTGAGCCGCGATGTCGGCGACCAGCGTGTCGGGCGTGATCTCCATCGTCTCTCCTTCGTCCGTCTCTCAGTGCCCGTGCTTGGCCGCGGGCGCCCCGGCGTGGGCGGAGGCCGACGTGGTGGCGTTCAGGTGCAGGCGCTCGACGTAGTGCGTGAGCTCCACGTACGCCTCCACGAACTCGCGGCCGGCGGCCACGCTCGCATCGGCCTGCTTCTTCGTGGCGGCCGCCCGCGCGAACCGCTCGCGGATCCCCTCCTCGACGTGGTGCGTGATGGCCTTCACCAGCTTGTCGGCGTTGCCGCTGTCGAGCGCCTGGTCGGCCAGGGCGATGGCCGGCTCGACGGGCGTCCCGGCGGGCAGGATGCCGGTGTAGGGCGCGCCTTCTCCGGCCCGGTGGATCCTCACGAGGTTCTCGAAGAAGAACTGGTCCGCGAGCGCCTGGGCGTCGGGGCCCTTTTGGCGGACCGCGAGCGCCCGTGTGAAAGCCGCCCTGATCTCGGATTCCGCCGCGGGCTTGACCCACTTGAGGACGGGGGTGATATCCCCTTTCTCGAGCGCGACCTTCGCGGCGGCGACGACGGGTCCGTCGGCCGTGTCGCAGTGGGCCAGAACCGGACGGGCCGCCAGGATCGCTCCCAGGACGGCGGTGACGACGAAGGACGTTTTCAGGATTCTCATCTCAGCTATCTCCTTTGCTTCTCTGTTCGAGCCACCCTCTCGGGGTGGCGTCTCCGACAAGATTGGGCTCGTACCTCTGTCTGTCAATGCAGCCGTTGAATCAGAACGCCCCTTCCGCCCATTTCAGGCGGACACCTGCCAGCTGCACGCCGAGAACCGCCTGGACGTGACCGGACTCCGCCTGGGTCAATGCCGCCTCGGCGTCGAGCAGGTCCGTGATGGTGCTGGCTCCCGCTTCGTACCGGGCCCTGACGAATCGGAGCGTCTCGGTCGCCTCGTCCTCGAGCACCTCGGTCTGGACCACCGCCTGCCTGGCCTCGAGGAGCCTCACATGGGCCGTCCAGACCTCCTGGTCGATCCGGGCATGGAGTTGCGCGAGCTCGGCTTCTTTCAGAGCCGCCTCGCTCGCGGCCTTCCGCGTCTTGTATTTCGACGCGAAGCCGGTGAAGACCGGAATCTGGACGGCCAGCCCGGCCGACCAGTCCTTGTCGGCCGGCACGAAGCTGTCGTCGCGCCAGCCAAAGGCCCCGTCCGCTCTCACCCGAGGCCCGAAGCCGGCCTTTGCAGCGGTGATCCCCTTCTTCGCGGCTGCGACCGTCAGCTGAAGCGCTTGCACCTCGGGGCGCTGCTCCCGGGCACGCACCAACGCTGCCGTCACATCGGGCAGTTCCGTCCCCCGCAACGCAGTGTCCTCCGCGATCTCCACCGGGCGATCGACGGCGAGCCCCATGGCCACGTTCAGGTTGCCCTTCGCAATCCGTACGTTGCTCTCGGCCCTCACGAGGGCGAGCTCGGCATCGGCCACCTCGACCTGCGCTCTCAGGACGTCCGCCTGGGGCACAGCACCTGCGGCCTTGCGTGCCGAAGCGGTCCTCAAGTGATCTCGTCTCCTCGTGACGCGGGTGGCGGCTGCGACCCGGGCCGCCTGGTTCGCGAGGAGGTAGTAGTAGGCCTGTCGCACTCCCAGGACGACATCCTGGAGGGCGCGCCGGGCATCCTCCACCGTGGCGGCCCTGCCCAGCGTCGCCGCGTCGAGCTCGGCTCGTCTCAGGCCGCTGTCGAAAAGGACGTAGCTCGCCTTCAGGCCGGTCATCCAATCGTTGGTCGGGCCCACGGTCGTCGCCGGCGCGCTCAGGCCCTCAGGCAGGAAGGCGTGGGTCTCGAACCGGCGGTAGCGGGCGTCGAAGCCGACCTCCGGGTAGAACGGTGCCCGAGAGATGCCCACCGCCGCCGTCGCGACGGCTGTGCCTTCCTCGGCCGCCCGAAGAAGCGGGCTCTTCTCGATGGCGATCTTCTCGCAAGCTTCGAGATCGAGCGGGAGGCTCGCCGCCGGCTGAGCCGTCATCGGGAACGCGGTCGCCGAAAACAGGACGAACGCGCCGGCCGAGCGGAGGAGGAGAGCGAGCAACGGGGGAGTTAATCGAGTGTGCATCGTGTTTGCCCTCACGCGAGCGTCTTCTTGAACTTCAGGGAGGCCAGACCCAGCATCGCGACGCCGAGGACGGCCAGGGCGGCCATCTGCTCCCAGAGCACCGGAAGGCCCACACCCTTGAGGAAGATGCCGCGAATGATCACGAGGAAATACCGGAGGGGATTCGCGAAAGTCAGCCATTGAACGACCGTCGGCATGTTGGCGATGGGAAACATGAAACCGGACAGCAGAACGGCCGGGAAGTAGAAGAAGAAGGCGCTCATCATCGCCTGCTGCTGCGTCCGGCTCACGGTGGAGATCAGCAGGCCGATCCCGATCGTGCTCATCAGAAAGAGCGTCGTGGCCACGAAGAGGAGCGGCAGGCTGCCGCGAATCGGGACGTCGAACCAGAAGACGGCGATGCCGGTGATGAGGAGCACGTCGAGGTACGCGATGAGAGCGAACGGGATCGTCTTGCCGAGAATGAACTCCACCTGGCGAATCGGCGTCACCATGATCTGCTCGATGGTGCCGATCTCCTTCTCACGCACGACGGCCATGCTCGAGAGCATCAGCGTGACGAGAAGCACGATCAGCGCGATGACCCCGGGAACGTAGAAATGGCGGCTCTCCAGGTTCTCGTTGAACCAGGCGCGGGACTCGAGCACGACGGCCGGGGCCACGGGCTTCGCGCCGGGCGACCTGGCGAGGCGCTGGGCCACCACGTCCTCGTTGTATCGTCCCGTAACGGCGCCAGCGTAGTTCAGGACGAGTCCCGCGGTGTTCGAGTTCGTCCCGTCGACGAGAACCTGGAGCTGCGCCCCTCGCCCTTTTCTCACCGCCTCGCCGAACCCGGCATTCATCCGGATGACGGCACGCACCTGGCCCCTGTCGAGCAGGTCTTGCGCCCGCGCGTCCGTGTCCACGCGGTCGACGATCCGGAACCAACCCGAGTCGACGAACCGGGCCACGAGCTCGCGGCTCTCGACGGTGCTGTCGAGATCGAAGAGCGCCGTCCGGACGTTGCTGACGTCGGTCGACACCGCGTAGCCGAAGACCATCGCCTGGACGATCGGCATCAGGACGAGGACTCCCTTCATCCGTGGATCCCGTAGGATCTGGATGAACTCCTTGATCAGCATTCTCTTGATTCGTTCGAGCATCGGCGTCACACCAGCTTCTTCTTGAACTTGACGATGGCCAGAACCAGCATGGCCGCCGCGAAGATCGCGAGCAGACCCGCCTCGAAGGCGAGAACGTCCAGGCCGACGCCCTTCAGGTAGATCCCCTTCAGGAGCGCGACGAAGTAGCGCGCCGGCACGGCCAGCGTGATCAGCTGGACGGCGCGAGGCATGTTGTCGATGTCGTACATGAAGCCCGACAGCAGGAACGCCGGGAGGAACGTCGCGACCATCGCCAGCTGGCTCGCGAGAAGCTGGCTCTTCGTGACGATGCTGATCAGCATGCCCAGCGAGAGAGCGCCCACCAGGAAGATCGCCGCCATCCCGAAGAGGAGGGGCACGCTCCCCCGGAGCGGGACGTGAAAGACGAACTCCCCCATCAGGACCGACAGGAGCACGTCGAGCATCCCGATCCCCACGTACGGGAGGAGCTTGCCGAGGATCAGCTCCGGCCCCTTGAGCGGCGTGGAGACGAGCTGCTCCATCGTCCCGCTCTCCCACTCCTTGGCCACCGTGAGCGAGGTGAGGAGGGCGGCGATGACCATCATGATGACGGCGATCAGACCCGGGATGATGTAGTTGCGCGACTCGAGGTCCTCGTTGAAGAGCACACGCGACCTGACGTCGAGCGGCCGCACGGCGGCCCGGGTGCCGGCCCGCCGGAGGGCTTCGATGGACGTGTCGAGCCCGTACCCTCGGACCACCCCCTCGGCGTAACCGATGGCGATGGCAGCGGTGCTGGCGTCGCTACCGTCCACGAGGAGCTGTAGGGACGTGGGACGACCCGCTTCGGGTCTGCCGAGTCCGCTGGGAATCACGAGACCCATCAGGGCGTCGCCTGTGTCGAGCGCCCTTTCGAGGTCGTGGTAGCTGCTGGGCTGCCCCTTCACGGAAAAGTAGCGCGAGCCCGAAAAGCGGCTGACGAGCTCGCGGCTCTGCGGCGTCTGGCTCTGGTCCCAGACGAGGAGGGGTACTTCGTCGACGTCGAGCGACAGCGCGTACCCGAAGAGGACGAGGAGAAGGAGCGGGATCGCGATTCCCATCCCGAGGCTTCGGGGGTCCCGAAGGACGTGGATCAGCTCCTTGCGGGAAACGGCGAGGAGGCGCCTCGGATTCATCGCGCCACCTCCTGCGTGGCGGCCTTTGCGCTCTCCTCCTCGATGAGCGTCACGAAGACGTCTTCGAGTGTGACTCGCTCGGCCGGCGCCGCCGTCGAGATCTTCGCCTTCAGCTCCGACGGCGTGCCCAGCGCGATCAGCCGGCCGGCGTACACGAGACCCAGCCGATCGCAGTACTCCGCTTCCTCCATGTAGTGGGTCGTCACGAAGACCGTCACCCCGCGGGACGACATGTCGTAGATCAGGTCCCAGAAGGCACGCCGGCTGATCGGGTCCACGCCCGAGGTGGGCTCGTCGAGGAAAAGCACCGGGGGTTCGTGGAGGACCGCGCATCCAAGCGCCAGGCGTTGCTTGACGCCGCCCGACAGGGTGCCGCACCGCATCCCTCGTTGCTCCTCGAGGCCGGCCATCTGGATTACCCAGGCCTTGCGCTCGGCCCGCTTCACGCGAGGGATCCCGTAGATACCGGCGTAGAAGTCGATGTTCTCCTCCACGGTGAGGTCCTCGTAGAGCGAGAACTTCTGGCTCATGTAGCCGATGTTGGCCTTGATCCCCTCGGTCTGGGTCAGGACGTCGAAGCCCGCTACGGTCCCGGTCCCTTCCGAGGGACTGAGGAGGCCGCAGAGCATCCGGATCGTGGTCGACTTCCCGGCGCCGTTGGGGCCCAGGAAGCCGAAGATCTCCCCCCGAGCGACGTCCAGGCTGATGCCGCTCACGGCCACGAAGTCGCCGAAACGCTTCGTCAGGTTCCTCAAGGTCACGGCCGGGAGGTCGTCACGCGGCGACATCGGCGGCTCCCGCTGCTCTCTGACCGAGAACGGAGATGAAGACGTCTTCGAGGGACGGCGGCTTCTGGCGGATCCCGCGGAGCACAAGACTGTCGCCCGCGAGCGCCGCCTCGATGGCGGCTGTCGCCTGGCGAGGGTCTTGGGCCACCACGTGAATGCGGTCGCCGAAGAGGCCCACCGACGGCGACACTCCAGCCTTTCGCAGCGAGGCCGCCGCCGCTCTCGGCTGCTCGGCGGTCACCTCGAGAATGACGCCCTGAAGAAGCCCCTTCAGCTCGTCCGGAGTTCCCTCGGCAATGAGATGGCCCTGGTGGAGAAGGCCCACGCGCGTGCAGCGCTCGGCCTCGTCGAGGTATGCCGTGGAAACGAGGATCGTGACGCCGTCCTTCTGAAGCTCATTGAGGATTCTCCAGAAGTCCCGGCGCGAGACGGGGTCGACCCCGTTGGTCGGCTCGTCGAGGAAGAGGACCTTCGGCGTGTGGATCAGCGCGCAGACGAGGCCGAGCTTCTGCTTCATGCCTCCCGAGAGGTTCCCGGCGAGACGTTTCTTGAACGGTTTCATGTTCGAGAAGGAGAGGAGCTCTTCGATCCGCTCCTCCCGGCCCCGCCGGGGCACGCCGTAGATGTCGGCGTAGAAGTGGATGTTCTCGGCCACGGTCAGATCCGGGTAGAGCCCGAACCGCTGGGCCATGTAGCCGATCTCCTCCTTGATCCTCTCGGCCTCCCTCACCGTGTGGTGCCCACCGACGAAGGCGTCTCCGCTCGTGGGGTCCATGCTGCCGGTCAGGAGGCGAATCGTGGTCGTCTTGCCGGCGCCATCGGGCCCCACGAGACCGTAGATCTCCCCGGCCCCGATCCGCAGGCTCAGGCCCTTGACGGCTTCGATCGTGCCGAAGCTCTTCGTGAGCCCGTCGACCTCGATGGCGTCCATCGGCTACGCCCCGGACAGCTCCACCCAGGCGTCGGCCGGCATACCGGGTTTCAGCTCGTGGCGTGGGTTCTCGATGTCGACCTTGAGCCGGTAGACGAGCTTCACGCGTTCCCTGGCCGTCTGGACGCTCTTCGGTGTGAACTCCGCCTCCTGGGCGATGAACGAGACACGCCCGGCATAGACCGTGCCGGCGCTCCCGTCCGTCTCGATGCGGACGTGCTGGCCGAGCTTGACGCGTCCGAGGTCGGCCTCGTCGATGAATCCGCGCAGCCAGACGTTGCTCAGATCGGCCACGGTCACGATGGGGGTCCCGGGCGCCACGCGCTCTCCCGGCTCTATGTGATCCGTCAGAACCACCCCTGTCAGGGGCGACGCGATCGTGGCGTATCCGAGCCGGTTCCGGGCCACGTCGTTCGCGGCCTCGACCTGGCGGACCCGCTCGCGAGCCTCTGCGATCTGCTCCTTGCGTGGGCCGTTCGTCAGGAGTGCGAGCTTCTGGGAGACCTCCTGGACCTGCGCCTGTGTCGAGCGATAGGCCGCCTCGGCCACCTCGTATTCACGGCTCGAGATGACATCCTGGTCCCGGAGCTCTTTCTGACGCCTCAGCTCGGCCTCAGCCCTGGTCGCCTCGGCCCGGGCGCGCTCGAGGGCCGCCCGGGCCTGGCCGATATCCTCGACGCGGTAGCCAGCCGTCAGCTCCGCGAGGCGAGCCTGGGCCGCGCCCAGCTCGGCCCGTCGGAGCTCCAGCTCGTACTCGAGCTCTGCGGTGTCGAGGGTCGCCACGACCTGGCCTGCTTCGATGGGCATCCCTTCCGAGACGAGCCGTGTCGTCGTCTCTCCGGCGATGTTGAAGCTCAGCTCGACGCTCGTGACCTCGATGTTCCCCGAGATCTTCAAGACGTTCGAGGGCGCGGCGGGACGTGACCTCAGCCCGAAGTAGAGAGCGGCCGCGGCCACCGCGACGACGATCGGAATCGCGATCAGACGTTTCTTCATAGGGTCCTCCTCAGGACTGGCGGGAAGCCGGGGCCGTGCGCCGTCGGCCCGCAGCTCGGGGGCGGGTTGCGGTGCGGCTCTCTATTCCGGCCGTCGAACCCGTAGGAACAGCGAGAAGGCCGCGCAGCAGAAGGTCGGCGAGCGGGCCGGCGACGTCACTGCCGAGGTCAGCCGACGGCCGCACGGCATCCAGCGCCGCGAGCCTTTTCATGATCGGCCGGCTCGCCGACAGGAACAACACGCTGCCGGCGACGGCGAGGTGGGTGATGGTTGGGTTCGCGACACGGAAGCTGCCATCGGCGTGCCCTTCCTCCAGCACCTGCCGGACGATGCGAAGAATGCTGCCGATGCGCCGAAGGACCGAGTCGGGCAGGTTGCTGCCACCACCGGCAAACTCCCGCAGGATGAGGGTGGGGAGGTGCGGGTGCTCCCGGGCCACCCGGGCCACGGTCGAGACGAAGGCGCGGAACCGCTCCTCGGGCGAGCTCGGCTTCGCGAGCGCGGTGTCCAGGGCCTCCCTGGCACGGTCCAGGGTCTCGGAGAGGACGGCCTCGTAGAGGCAGGCCTTGTCGCCGACGTGGTAGTAGACCATCGCCTTGTTGACCCCGGCTCTCTCGGCGATGGTGTCGACCCGGGCTCCGGCGAAGCC
>CALBDV010000067.1 GCA_937927565.1 uncultured Holophagales bacterium | reverse complement strand
AAGGCGGCGCGTTCACTCGCCGAGCCGCTCCGGGTGGGCATGGACAACGGGGCGAAGCGAGCTCTGGTTCCGATCGAGAACAAGCGGAGCTTCCTGGAGGTCGCGGCAGACGTGGTGGAGCACGTGGATCCGGTGTTCTATGGGGATCCGAAGACGGCAGCGATGAAGGTTCTGGGGATGGCGTAGAGGGGCCGGGAGAGACCACTGTGCGCCTGTCACGCGTACTTCACTTCTATTAGGGTAGGTTTAACTCCATGACCCAGCCGCCGCGCTTACCTCCCTATCGACAGCCCGAGTCCTATCCGCATCGGTTCTCCGTCTTCTTTTTGAACCCGGCGGCCGAGGAAGCATTTCTGAGAGCCGTCCTTCAGGCTCTCGGGTTCGAGGCGAGGCTTGAGACGACGCCGAAGGGCCAGTCTGGGTTGGCGCACGCATCGCACGTCCTCGGCGTCGACGAGGCCCGCCGCCACGCCGTTATTTGCCAGACCGGTTTCCAAGCCGCCTTCGTCGCTGCCCGTCCGACGACTCTGACCTTAGCCGCGCCGCCGTCGCGCGCCGAGGAATCGCTCTCATCTCGAGAGGATCGAATCCGCCGCGAACTGCTATTCGCTGGGTACGATCTCAAAGCAAAGGCTGAAACTGACGGGTGGACGACCGACGTCCTCTACTTCCTGAACGCCACGTCCCCCGAAGAGGGTGGCCACGATCTCGAGTCCTTGACCAAAGCGGGTCCTGGGGCGTCCCCGCCATCGGTCTCCTACTCGAAGGCCGGCTCAACCCACCCGATACTTCGAATTCCACTGGCCGAACTCAGGCGCAATGCCCTCTCAACGGGCGCCTGTTTCATTGAGCTCTCGGACGTCCAGACCAATGAACTTGCGACCATCCTCCAGGCGCCACCCGGTGAGGTCCTCGCCGCCACCCAACAGATGCTTAGACGCTTGCGCCTGCCCCAGTATTTCCGGCCCCCGGCCGACGAACTACTTCTGGGCGCACTGGCGAAGTCACCGCAGGGCCTACCATCAGAAGCCCTGGTCGCGGCCCACCAGGTGTCTTCCGCGCTTCAGCACCCTCCGTCGGAAGCCCAGCACATCTCGCCAGTCGACTATCGAGATCCCTTGGCTGTAGTCCGGGCGCTCGAGGCGGACAAGAAGCTCAGGGTCAAGGGTTCGCTGGCCTTTACGACTGAGGCGGGCGCTCAGGTGGCGTACGAATTCGAGAAGAGCCCGGAGGACTCGTGGGTCCAAAAGGTCCTGAAACTTCTGCCACTCGCGAAATTCCTCACCGGGGGCCAGTAGCCTATGCTGCGCGAACGGTGGCCAAGCCGGGCATGCAGCTGACTCGCTTCGCTCGCAGCTGATGCCCGCGGTTAGCTCGCTGAGACCATGACAGAACGCATTCCCAACGCTGTGGCACTCGTAGTCGGCGCGATCCTGGGTCGGCATTACTACTCGCATAGCCGCCTAAACGTGCTGTTCATCGAAAGTGGAGCTCCCGGAGAGCCACCCGACGGTAACTGTCAGGTCAAGTGCACTTCCTGGCTCAAGCGCTGTAGCGCCGATGCATCCGTCGATGCTCTCGCCATCCTCGGGCGCGTACTCGAGGAATTTATGGACCTGGCGGTACCGCTCTACCCGCAGACCCACGAGGACCTTGATCACGAACGGACCCGTGTCCAGGAGATCCTCCAACGCAATGGACTGAGCTATCACTCGGGCGGCCGCATTCACGGAGGCACGACCGGCCTTGCATCTCGTTCATTAGAGGAGCTCCTGCGGTCACGCGACATAGCCGCGATACAGCTTGAGTTCGAGCGCGCGCTTCAGGCTGTCGAGACAGATCCCTCTTCGGCCTTGACCGCCTCCTGCGCCATCATCGAGTCAGCCTGTCGCGTATACATCGAGGACGAAGGCCTCGCACCACCATCGAACCTGACGGTGAAGCCGCTCTGGGACGTCGTTCAGAAGCATATCGGGCTTCACCCGAGCACAGTCGAGGACGACGATCTGCGGCGCATTCTCGGTGGGCTGTCTTCCATCGTCGACGGCCTGGGCGCCCTGCGAACTCACGCTGGCTCGGCGCACGGGCGGGGTCGAACCGCATACAAAGTTGCTCCTCGGCATTCTCGGCTCGCACTCAACGCAGCGCACACTCTCGTGCACTTTCTTCTTGAAACCTGGGCTGACCGTCGTAGCAAGGCAGCGGGCTGACCCGGCATGCAGCGGACTCGGCGCTCGCCGCTGATATCACGGTAGGACGACAGCCAGGCCTACATAGATCAGGCTCTCTTCGTAAGACCTGACTCAGGGGATCGCCCCGAGGCTCGGAGTTCTTCGGACGCAGACGACCGCTCGTGACCCCGACATGCCCCCAGAAAGCCCGCATTCACTCCACTCGGACTTCCACATCCCCGAGGCGCAGTCGATCCCCTCCGGACAGGATGATGGGCGTCCGGTCCGGCAGCCGGACCCATCCGTGGCCGTTCATGCGCCACGTCCCGTTCCGCCCGCAGGACTCCACGAGGAGATCTGGTC
>CALBDV010000066.1 GCA_937927565.1 uncultured Holophagales bacterium | reverse complement strand
GGCCCTCGATACCTTCGAGGTCGACCTTGACCGTGACGGGCTTCGGAGCGTCCTTCGCGGCAGCGTCCTTCTTCCCGGTGCCCTTCCCATCGGCCTCGTTGCCGGCATTGGGCTTCTTCTCGTCCTTAGCCCCGGCCAGCTTCGCCTCGTCGCTCTTCGGGGCGAAGGGAGACGGGGTGGCTGCGGCGAGGAGGAGCGCGTAGGGGCGCGTCGCCTTGTTCACGGTGTACGACGCCTCGAACGCACCGAGGGTGGGGTGGAGGTCGCGATCGGAGAGGAGATAGAGATACCTGCCTTCGGGGTCGAAGACCGGCTCGGCGCTGTTCGAAGCCGCCGACGTGACGGCGACCGTCTTCTTCGTCGCGAGCGAGTGGAGGAAGACGACGCGGAAGTCGTTCTCGACGGATTTCACGTAGGCGAGCCACTGCCCGTCGGGCGAGAGGGCGTAGCGGGAGATCTCGAGGATCGTCGCGGTGTCGACGAGGACGGGCTTCTTCTCGGCGACGTCGACGACCCAGAGGCGCATCGCCCGGTCGGAGTACGCGAGCTTCCTCGAGTCGCCCGACCAGACGGGCGGGAAGTGCCAGGTGTTCGTGGCGGGTGCGACCTTCACCGGCTCGCCCTTGCCGTCCTGCGGGGCGACGAAGAGCTCCTCCTCGCCGGAGGCGTCGGACCAGTACGCGATCCACTTTCCGTCGGGCGACCAGGTGGCGTTGCGCTCGCGTGCGCCGCTCGTCCGCGTCAGGTTCCGGGTGTTGCCGTTCTCCGCGGGGACCGTGAAGACGTCGCCGCGCGCGGTGAGGACCGCCCGCTGTCCGCCGGGGGACAGAGCGAAATCGGTGATCCGGTCGTCGACCTTCACCCAGCGCGTGCGCGCCAGCGTCCGGTCGTCGGGAAGGTCGACGGATACCTTGCGGCTCTGGCCGCTCTTCGCGTCGAGGAGGTAGAGGAAGCCGCCGTTCTCGAAGACGATCGCGTCGCCGCCTGCACTCGGCCACTTGACGTCGAACTCGGCGAACGACGTGACGCGCGCCGTCGCCTTCGACGTCACGTCGTACCTCCAGAGATTCCCCTTCCAGCCGTCGCGGTCGGAGAGGAAGTAGACGGACCCGCCGATCCACATCGGCTGCGTGTCGGTGCCCGGCCAGTCGGTGATCTTCTCGATCGCCCTCGAGGCGAGGTCGTAGACCCAGACGTCCTGGGCCATCCCGCCCTTGTAGCGCTTCCACGTGCGGAAGTCCCGGTGGATCCGGTTGTAGGCGATCCTCTTCCCGTCGGGCGAGAAGCTGATGGCCCCCGCCTCGGGGAGCGGGAAGCGCTCGACCGGGCCACCCTCCGGCGAGACGACGTACGGCTCGCCGACCCAGCCGCGGATCGGGCCCCGGAGCCCACGGAAGAGGATCTTCCCGTCGGGCGTCCAGCCGAGGACGAGGTTGTCGGGGCCCATCCGCTCCGACTGGTCCGTCGAGGGGTACCAGGTGAGGCGGCGGGGCTCGCCGCCGGTGGCCGGCATCACGTAGACGTCGGTCGTCCCGTCGTACTGCCCGGTGAAGGCGATCCACTTCCCGTCAGGCGAGAAGCGGGGGAAGAGCTCGAGGCCGTCCCCGGTCGTCAGGCGGCGCGCGGTGCCCCCCGTGGCGGGGACGGTCCAGAGGTCTCCCGCGTGGGAGAAGGCGATCGTGTCGGCATGGATGTCGGGGAAGCGGAGGAGGCGGGCGTCCTTCGTCGAGTCCGATGCGCCCTGGGCGGCTGCCGGGGCCACGGGCAGGACCGCGAGGAAGCTCGCGGTCAGAGCTGTCGCGAGAAAACGTTGCATGTCATGAGGTACGGACAGGGCCGGAGAGGGTTTCGCTCAGCCCCCCGACAACTCGCTCATAGAATGCCTGGTCGTGAGACCGCGTATCGGGGATTCCGCCCGCCGCTTCGCAGCCGGTGGTCGAGACTTCACCCTCCGCCGTGACGCGCACGGCGTGATGCACGCCGCGGCTGCGGACGACTTCGCCCTCGCCACGGCGTACGGCTACGCCCACGCGCACGACCGGGCGCTCCAGATGCTCCTCGTGAAGGTCATCGGCCAGGGGCGGCTCTGCGAGCTGCTCGACGACTCGCCCGCCTCCCTGGTCATCGACCTCTTCATGCGGAAGAACCTCTTTGCGGCCTGTTCCGAAGAGGAGGCCGCGGCACTGGGTGGCCGGGCGCGCGACCTGGCCGAGGCCTACGCCGCGGGTGTGAACGCGCGCCTCGCGCGCGGGAGGCCGTGGGAGCTCCGGCTCCTCGGCGTTCCGAACGAGCCGTGGCAGCCCTCGGACACGCTCCTGACGCTTCGGCTCATGAGTTTCGTCGGCCTCGCCCAGGCGCAGGGAGACGCGGAGGTCGTGATCCTCCAGGCGCTCCGCGCGGGCGTCGACAGGGCAAAGCTGTCACGGCTCTTCCGCCCCCACCTCGAGGGCCTCGACGACGCCCTTCTCGAGGCGATCCGGGCCGTGCGCCACGTACCGTCGCTCGTCCCGGGACTCCCACCGCTCCCGTCCGTCCGCGCCAGCAACAACGTCGCCGTTGCCGGACGCCTCTCGGCCTCGGGCGCCGCGCTCTACGCGAGCGACCCGCACCTCGAGGTAAACCGGCTCCCGGCAATCTGGTACGAGGTCGTGGGCGAGCTGCCCGACGGCGACTTTCGGACCGGCGTCACCGTGCCGGGTGTCCCGGGCCTCGTGATGGGGCGGACGCGCGCGATCGCGGGCGGATTCACCTACGGGTTCGCCGACACGATCGACTTCGTGATCGAAGAGGTGAGGGGCGGGCGGTGCCGCCGCGGCGACGCGTGGCTCCCGCTCCGCGAGCGGCGCGAGACGGTCCTGCGGAAGAGGGGGGCCCCCGTCGAGGTGTCGGTCTTCGAGACCGACGCCGGAATCGTCGAGACACCCGACGGCGCGACGCGCGTCGACGACGGCCTCTGGCTCGCCCGCGCCTGGACCTGCCGCCACGAGGGCGGCGGCGATTCGCTCGAAGCGATCCTGGACCTCTGGGGCGCCCCCGACGTGGAGTGTGCGATGGAGGCCGCCTCGCGGGTCGCCATCACCGCGAACTGGCTCTTCTCCGGCAGCGACGGCCGGATCGGCGCACAGCAGTCGGGCCTCCTCCCTCGCCGCCGCCGCGAGCCGGGCCTTCTACCGCTCCGTGGGTGGGAACCGGGGGACCTCTGGAGCGGTGCCCTGCCGCCGACCTCCCTCGCGCGCATCCTCGACCCGCCCGATGGCCTCCTCGCCACCGCGAACGACGCCGGCCACGGCAGCTGGAAGCCCGTTGGCATCGCTCTCTCGATGGGAAGCGACCGTGCCGACCGCCTGCGCGAGCTCCTCGCCGCGAAGCTGGCGACCGGCCACGCGCTCACTACCGCCGACCTCGGCGAGATGCAGGCCGACGTCGTATCCGGCCAGGCCCGGCGCCTCCTCGCGGCGCTCGACGCGGACCTGCCCGATCTCCCCGCGGTCCGCTTCCTGCGCGCCTGGGACCGGCGCTACGACGCGGCGTCGACGGGTGCCGTTCTCTTCGAGAAGCTCTATGCGGCTCTCTGCGAGAAGCTCTTCGGCGAGGGCCTCTTTGGCGCTGACGCGTGGCGGGCCCTGCGCGATGCATCCCTCGTCCACCCGTTCTTCTTTCGCCTCTTCGACGACGTCCTCGCCCGCGAGGAGGGCTCCGAGTGGTTCGGCGACGTCGGGAAGGCTGCCTTCGTCGCCAGCGCCGCCCGCGCGGCGCTCGACGGTGTCGACCCGGCCTCGCTCCCGGCGTGGGGCGCGTCGCGTCCCGTCTTCATGCGCCACCTCCTCTTCGGCGGGAAGCTCCCGCCCTTTCTCGGCTTCGACCGAGGGCCGTTCCCGGTCGTCGGCGGTCGCGCGACCGTCGTCCAGGGCCAGGTCCTGAATCTCGCGGGGCGCGAGTCGGCTTTCTGCCCCTCCTGGCGCTTCGTCGCCGACCTCGCGACCGACACGGCCGAGACCGCCCTCGCCGGCGGCCCGTCCGATCGCCGCTTCTCGCGCTGGTATGCGAGCGACGTCGCCCGCTGGCTCGCGTTCGGGCGGAAGACGCTGAAGCCGGGCCAGGGACCGGCCGACCCGCTGAGAGACTGAGTGTCGTGCCAGGCGTGCAATCGTGTATTGTC
>CALBDV010000065.1 GCA_937927565.1 uncultured Holophagales bacterium | reverse complement strand
CGCAGACCCGGAGCCACCTTGCGCCGCCTTCGGTGTCGGCCGCAGCTCTGCTCGGCCGCAGGGCGCGCGGTGCGCGCCCCGGAGGGCGGGGAGCCGCCCCCTCGCGGCAGAGCCGCGAGGGACATGAAAGAGCCCGCGCGAGCTAAACCGGGTTTAGCCCGCGAGCGGCCCGTGTGCGACGCGGTGCGAAGGCCGCCCTCGGCCGCAGCGATGCGGCGCGCAGGGGCTTCACGCGGCGTGACGGCGAGGGGCGTACGGGGCCCCCGCCGGCGCGACGCCTGAGGAGCGTCAGCGCCACCGGCTTCCCGCCCGGAGCCGAAGGCGGCGGGGTTTCGTGCTCGTCCTCGGCATGCTCCTCGGGCCTCGCCGCTCTGCGCGCGCGTGGCCGATCGGAGGGCGTGGTCGAGTGATCCGGGAGGCCGACGCTCCCGTCAGGCCTCAGTCGTGCGGGAGATCCTCTGCTTCACCGGGTCGTACTTCACGCTTCCGTCCGCTTGCATCGCATTGACGGTCGCCATGAGGTCGTCACCGTTGAGTCCCTCGTTTCCGAACACGCCGAGCAGCACCGAGAACGAGAGTCCGTGGCCCTCTTTTACGACCTTGTAGTCCACGAACGCCTTCTCGATGAGGTCCTTCCTGATCTTCGTCACGATTCACTCCTGGTCAGCTCGCTTGACGCCGCTGCGCCTGCTGAGCGAGCAGATCGATCATCTTGAACACGGTCTTACGGTCGTTGACCGGAAGCGCCTGGAGCTTCTTGACCCGTCGCCAGAGATGGACGCTAGCGGGCGTCTCGGCGGGGGGCTTGGCGGGGACTCTCTGGCCGACGAGGTCCTCGACGGTGACGCCGAGGACGCGGGCCAGCTTCAGGAGCAGCTCCGGGGAAGGGGAGACTCCGCGGACCTCGTAGTACGTCACCATCCCCTGCGAGAGCCCCACACGCTTGCCGAGCTGGGTCTGCGTGAGGCCTTTCGCGAGGCGGGCCATCCGGATCCTGTCTCCGATCGACTCTCCCTGCTTCACGCTGCTCTTCCTGGGTCTCGGCACCTTCCTCCGCTCCTTGCGGAGCGAGTGTAGGGGCGGGTTTCGGGTCTCTTCGGCATCGGCGTTTGACATGATACTAAATAATTCGATAACGTAGATACCGCCGTAAGTCCCCGGCGCCCCCGGAACTTTTCTTCCGGACCCTCTTGACAGCCCCTCGGCGAAACGGAGGTCTCCGATGCCGCGAATCCCCGACGAGTGGATCGACCGGATCAAGCACGAGGTCCTCGTCGAGGAGCTGGCCCTCAGGGCCGGCGTCGAGCTGAAGCCGGTCGGCCGGGAGCTGATCGGGCGATGTCCCTTCCCCCCGCACGAGGACTCGACGCCGTCGCTCTCGGTCAACACAGAGAAGAACGTCTTCCAGTGCTTCGGCTGCGGCGTGGCGGGGACGCCGATCGACTGGGTCAAGCGGGAACGGCGCGTCGAGTTTCGCGAGGCCGTCGAGTGGCTCCTGTGGGAATTCTTTCCGCAAGCCGCCCACGAGCTTCTCGGGGGACGAAGGCCGGAGCAGACGGAGACGGCCGCGACCGGCGAGGCGCCGCGGCGCCTCGCGCGGCGCTCGCGCACTCCGGAGCTGCCCTGTCCCTTCGACTTCGAGGGCGCCGACGGGCAGCTCCTTCTCGAGTACGTCGACCACTGCCACACGCTGCTCAAGGAAAGCGCCGAGGCGCAGGAGTGCCTCGCCAAGCGGGGCCTGGACAATGCCGAGCTCGTCGCGCGCTTCAAGCTCGGCTACCAGGACCGCTCGCTCGGCCTTCGGCTCCCGGAGAAGACGGCCCGGGGAGGGGCGGGCATGCGCTCGCGCTTTCAGAGCCTCGGCCTGATCCGCGAGAGCGGCCATGCTCACTTCGTCGGGAGCGTCCTGGTCCCGACGATCGACCTCGACGGCAACGTCACGGGGATCTACGGGCGGAAGACGCGGGACGACCTCAACAAGAACCACTCCTCGCCCAAGCACCTCTACCTGCCGGGGCCGGACCAGGACGTTTTCAACGAGGAAGCCTTCGTGGCGTCGAAGGAGATCGTCCTCACCGAGGCGCGGATCGACGCCCTGAGCTTCTGGCGCTGGGGCATCCGCAACGTCACGGCCTGCCGGGGCGTCCACCTCTCCGACGCACTCTTCTCGGCCTTCCTGCGCTACGGCGTGGAGCGGTGCTTCATCGCCTTCGATCGCGACGAGGCCGGCGACGCCGGCGCCCGCAAGGCCGGCGAGAAGCTGATGGCCGCGGGCGTCGAGTGCTACCGCGTCCTCTTCCCGAAGGGGATGGACGCCAACGAGGTCGCGTTGAGGATGTCCCCGGCCGACAAGACACTCGCGCTCTTCCTCCGCTCGGCCGAGTGGATGGGGAACGGACACCGGCCGCGGGCCGCCATCGCCGTGCTGGAAGCCGCCTCACCGCAGGCGCCCGAAGCGCCGCCCTCGCCCGCGATAGCCGCCTCACCCGTGGCAGAGCCGTCCCCGCAGGCGGAGAACCCGGAAGGCCCCTCAGAAGCCACTGAAGACGAGCCCGGGAGAGCGGCTGAAGAAGAAAAGGGGTGCAACCCGGCTTCGCCGAGCCAGGCGGATCGAGCCGCACAGGGCGAGGCGCATCACGACGCGCCGAGCACGAACGTCGAGCCCGTCACGAAACCCGCGCCCGCACCCGTGGCGGCGCCCGGCCTCACCAAGCTCACCGACGACGAGGGCCTCTTCGCCTTCGAGGATCGCCGCTATCGCGTCCGGGGTCTCAGGCGCTGCAACGCCTACGGCTCCCTCCGCGTCAACCTCAAGGCCGAGCGGGAGGGCGACCTCTTCGCGCCTCCCTCTCCCATCGCCGGCTGGCACATGGACAACCTCGATCTCTGCGTCCATCGCCAGCGACAGACCTTCGAGCGGATGGCCTCTCACGAGCTGGGCGTGAGGGAAGAGGTCCTCCGCTTCGACCTCGGCCGGATCCTGCGGACCCTCGAAGCCGCCCAGGACGCCAGGATCGCCGAGGCCACGACTCCGAAGGTCAAGACGGTCACGCTCACCGAGGGGGAGAAGGACGAAGCCATCGCCTTCTGGAAGAGCCCCGACCTCTTCGGCCGCATCGCCGAGGACTACACCGCCTGCGGCCTGGTGGGCGAGACCGTCAACAAGATCGCCGCCTACGTCGGCGGCACCTCGCGCCTCCTCGACCGGCCGCTGGCCATCATCATCCAGTCCAGCTCTGCCGCGGGGAAGTCGACCCTCATGGAGAAGACCCTGGGCTTCATGCCGGAGGAGATGCGGGAGAAATACACGGCCGTCTCCGGCAAGAGCCTCTTCTACTTCGACGAGAACACCGTCCTCTCGCACAAGATCCTGGCGATCGTCGAGGAGGAAGGGGCGGAGAAGGCGACCTACCCCCTGAAGATTCTCCAGAGCGAGGGCGAGCTCGTCATGGCCTCCACGGGCAAGGACCCGCACAGCGGCAAGCTCGTCACCAAGGTCTACAAGGTGGAAGGCCCGGTGATGATCATCCTCACGACGACGTCGGTGGAGGTCGACCCCGAGCTCGAGAACAGGTGCCTCCGCCTCACGGTGGACGAGAGCCGCGAGCAGACGAAGGCGATCCATGAGCTTCAGCGGATGCGGATGACGCACGAAGGGCACGTGCAGCAGGCCGAGCGGGAGCGGATCCAGAAGCTCCACCAGAACGCCCAGCGGGTCCTGCGGCGCATCCGCGTCCACAACCCCTACGCCCGCCTCCTGACCTTCGTCCACGACCAGACGCGGACGAGGCGGGACCACGACAAGTACCTCACGCTCATCGAGACGATCGCGCTGATGCACCAGTTTCAGCGCCCCGTCTACCGGCGCGAGGTCGGGGGCGTCTCGGAGGAGTACATCGACGTGACGCTCTCCGACGTGGAGCTGGCAGGCCGGCTCATCGGCGAGATCGTGGGGCAGTCTCTCGGCGATCTTCAGCCGCAGACGAGGTCCTTCCTCAAGGCGCTCGACGAGATGGTCACGAAGCTGTGCGAGGAGAGCGGCGTCGACCGGTGCGACGTGCGCTTCTCCCAGCGGCAGGTCCGGGAGCGGACGGGCTTCACGGAGTTTCCGGTCCGCGTCCACCTGGCGCGGCTCATCGGGCTCGAGTACGTCCTCCAGCACAGGGGCCCGCGCGGGCACAGCTTCGTCTACGAGCTCGTCTATGCCGGCGAGGGCCGGGACGGCAAGCCCTTCGTCCTGGGCCTCGTCGACGTCGAGAAGCTCCGCGCCGAGGAGGCGGCCGCGGCTACGACTTCCCATCCGAGGGGTCCGGAGGGGCGATCCGAGGGGGAGTCGAGCCCCATCCGAGCCCCATTCGAGGCCGATCCGGGCACCGGTCCAGCGGTGCCTGCGCCCGCTGTGGAAGTGGCTTTCGGCGGACTCGAGACGAAGATGGCCGGGAACGCGCTGATACCCGCCGCGAAGAGGATCGGGTCGTATGCGCCGGCTTCCGAACGCCCCGGCCCCGACGGCCACGGCCGGCTCCTGCGCATCAACCTTCTCAAACGCCCGGCCGTCGCGCTGGACCGGCGGGCTCGCGTCCCCGCCTGAGGGGCCGCGGGAGAGATCCTCGATGCCGTCTCCGTCCTCCCGCTTCACGCGCCGCCAGATCCTGGCTGCCGAGCGCCGCAAGAGGGTCTGGCCCTTCGCCGATCCCCACGACCCCCGCGGCTTCGTCGTCCTCATGAGGGAGCACCTCGAAACGCTCAAGGTGAAGGGCCAGTCGGAGAGGACGGTGGCGGCCTGCGAGTGGTCGCTCTCGGACTTCATCCTCTGGTGCCAGGAGCGGGAGCTGATGACGCCCCGGGAGATCACGCGGCCGATCCTGCAGCGCTATCAGAGAGCCCTCTTCTACGCCCGCAAGGACGACGGCTCCCCGCTGACTCTGGCCACCCAGCACAAGCGACTCGTCTCCATCAAGCAGTTCTTCCTCTGGCTGACGAGGAACAACCACCTGCTCGGCAACCCCGCCTCCGGCATGGAGCTGCCGAAGGTCGAGAGGCGCCTGCCCAGGCACGTCCTGTCGGGGAGGGAGGTCGAGAAGATCCTCGCGCAGCCGCAGCTGACGAAGCCGAAGGGCGTCAGGGACCGGGCCATTCTCGAGACCCTCTACTCGACGGGGGTGAGGCGCCGGGAGCTGGCGCGGCTCAAGCTCGTCGACCTCGATCTCGAGCGCGGCACGCTGATGGTGCGCCAGGGGAAGGGTCGCAGAGACCGGATGATCCCGATCGGCGAGAGGGCCGCGGCGTGGGTCGAGAAGTACGCCCGCGAGGTCCGGCCCTCCTACGCCACGGAGCCTGACGACGGGACGCTCTTCCTCTCGCAGTGGGGCGGGCCGCTGTCGGTCCACAACCTCAGCTCCCTCGTGGCCCGGTACGTCGAGAAGGCCGAGATCGGAAAGAAGGGCGGCTGCCACCTCTTCCGCCACGCCATGGCGACGCTCATGCTCGAAGGGGGGGCGGACATCCGCTTCATCCAGCAGATGCTCGGGCACGTCAAGCTCGACACGACCGAGATCTACACCCACGTCTCGATCAGGAAGCTGAAGGAGATCCACGCGATGACGCACCCGGCCGCGCGGTTGGGAGCGCCGCGGCTGGATGACGAGCCGGCGGGCGAGGTGGCGGCACCGGCCGCGGCGGGCACGCCGCACGGCACCGCCGGCGACGACGGCGCCGCGAGCGAGCACGAGGCCCTTCTCGCCGCCCTGGAGGCCGAGAGAGACGAGGAAGCCGCCGACGAGGGGGACGAGTAAGGGACGAGGACCGGGCCTGGCTGCGTCAGCCTCGTGGCCGCTGCGCGCCCTTCGAGGCGTACTCGTGCAGCCACTCCACGAGGCCGTCGTAATCCCTGCCGTCGAGGCTCGGCTCCGTCAGGATGAACTGACGCGTGGCGGGCGTGAAACGCGACGTCGTCACGAGAACGCCCTTGTTGGCGCGCGTGGCCCCGTGAACGATGGTGCCGAGCAGGGCGCGCGCGATCTCGGGCCCTACCGGCCCGCTGTATCTCTTGCACTCGAACGCGAAGAGGATCTTGATGCCGTGGACCTTCTTCACGGCCAGGACATCGCGGCCTTGATCTCCGGAAGAAGGCGTCAGCGCGACGTCCTCGAAACCGAGCTTCTCGGCGAGCGTGGCCACGAACTCCTCGAACTTCCGGCCGCTCAACTGCCGCATGAGCTCGGGATTCCGAACGATGCGGTCCAGCTCGACGAGAGGCAGGAACTCGACCCGGCGGAGCTTCTCCAGCGCATCGGCCGGCACGATCTTGACCAGCTGCTCTTCGGCCTCCTGAGCCGTCGGGGCCTCGTCGTCGCCGAGCGCATCGGACTCCAGCGTCAGCTCGGCGAGAAAGGTGGCCTGCTTGATCGCCTCGCTGATGCCCTCGTTGAAGGCCAGCGCCCGGCTCGCCCCGAGGATGTCCATGCCGGCGAAGTCCAGGAAGGGCCGCATCGAGGCGGCCATGGCCTCCTGGGTCTCGAGCAGCTCCGACCCGATGATGTCCATTCCCGGGAACGTGCGCACGTCGAATCCCGCCGTGAGGTCGCGGTGCGTCTTCTCGATGCTCGCGATCATCTCGGATACCGAGGCCGGGGGCTCGGTCAGGCTTCGCAGCCGCTCCTCCATCTCGCGGTAGGGGCGCATGTGCTCTTCGAACATGTCGAGCCCCAGCCTGCTCTGCAGGTCGCGGTATGGATCCCGGTACTTCATGAACCCCTCCGAGCGGGAAACTCTACCAGCCGCACGCCCGGCCAGCTCTGAAGCAGCGTGTGCGGCCCGAGACGTTTCGTCGGAGAATCCACATCGTGAACAGCCCGGAAGCGCGGGGGAGGCAGACGGCGGCACGAAGGGCGATGCGCGGCATGGCGCTGCTGCTTCTTCCTTCAGTCGCTCTCCTTCTCGCGGCCTCGGCCGAGGCATTCGTGCCGAGATCGGACGTGGGCGCTCCGGGCTCGATCACACGGCAAGCGCTCGCTCGTGACGCGTACGTTTCCCACGCGCTCACGCTCGAGCCCGACGATGCGTCCGCGCCTGCATCTCACGAGTCCGAGCAACGCTTCAGCCTGCACCTGGCTCCCGACGCCTTCGGCCTGGAACAGCTCCGGGGTCAGCCCGATGGCGAGGAGAACTCGCATCGGGGCGAGGACCTGAGCGGCCGAGAAACTCGCATCGGGGGGTCGGCGATCTTCCTGGGGTCTCGCATCGGGAGCGAAGAGCACCGAACTCTCGGACTGCATTGGGCTTGCGGCCTCTCGACGTGCGAACTCGCAGAGGAGCAGCGCTTCGACCCGTGGGGGCTGTGCGCCTTCGGACTGCCGTGCCCGGG
>CALBDV010000064.1 GCA_937927565.1 uncultured Holophagales bacterium | reverse complement strand
AAACCGCACAATCGCGAGGCGCGAAGCCTCGCAACACGGGCTAAGCCACTGTCTAAGGGCCGGTTCGTGTCTGTCGGCCGAACCGGCACGCGCGTTGCTCTACGAGGCGCGATGGATCCCGTTGCGGGATCCGTGATCGACAAGCCGCTGAAGAGATAAGGGAGGAACCCCCACCATGGCGCAGGAGATCGAACGGAAATTTCTCGTGGCCGGCCCGTTCCGGGAGCACGCGACCCGGCAGACCCGCATCGTGCAGGGGTACCTCTCCTCGGTCCCGGAGCGGACCGTGCGCGTGAGGATCAAGGGCGACAAGGGGTTCCTGACCATCAAGGGAATCGGGAACGCCTCCGGGGCCGCCCGGTACGAGTGGGAGAAGGAGATCCCGATCGCGGAGACCGAACAGCTCCTGGCGATCTGCGAGCCCGGGGTGATCGACAAGGTCCGCTTCCTGGTTCCGGCCGGCCCGCACACCTTCGAGGTGGACGAGTTCCACGGTGAGAACGAGGGACTGACCGTGGCCGAGGTGGAGCTCGGGGCCGAGGACGAGAAGTTCGAGAAGCCGGCGTGGCTGGGCGAAGAGGTCACCGGCGACGTCCGGTACTTCAACAGCATGCTCATGAAGACCCCGTACACGCGCTGGGAAAAGCCGGCCGAATGAGCGAGGGAGCGGCGGCAGCCCCGTTGGAGGGCGGAGCGAAAGACCCTCTCGACATGCACAACTACCGGATCGAGCAATTGCCGGTTCGGGAGAAGTCCCGTTTCGAGAGGGCCCTGGCGGCGGCCGGCGCTCCGCTGGCGCTCACGGTCTTCGTCGTCTTCGCCTTCCTTGTAGACCTTCCGTTCCTGCAGGGGATCGACCCCGGCACCCTCGTCTCGGCCGCGGCCAAGAAGGCGTTCGCCGCCGGGGGGAGCGCGGCGTTCAGCCAGGCCAACGGATTCATGCTGGCCATCTTCCTGGCCGCCATCGTCCTGTGGATTACCGAGGCGCTTCCCAACTACCTGACCAGCCTGATGCTGATCATCGCCCTCGTGCTCACGGGAGTGCTCCCCGAGAAGAAGGCCTACGCCGAGCTCGGCCACCCGGTGATGTGGCTGAACATCATGTCGTTCGTCCTGGCGAGCATGCTCGTCGCCACGGGGCTCGCCAAGCGGATGGCCCTGTGGCTGATCCTGCGCTTCGGGCACACCGCCTCCGCGGTCTTCATGGTGTTCATCGTCCTCAACGTGGTGCTCTCGGCGTTCGTCTCCGCCACCACCGCCAAGGCCGCCCTGCTCCTGCCGCTCTTCATGGTGATCGCGGCGATCTACGGGGCCGGCGGCGGTTCGGAGAAGACCAATTTCGGCCGGAGCATCGTTCTCCAGAACCTCCTGAACATCAACCTCGGAGCGGGCGCCTTCATGACCGGCTCGGGGGCCAACCTGCTGGCGGTGGCCATCATCGGCGGCTCCGCCGGCGGCGCCATCTACTTCTCCGACTGGTTGAAGGCGATGTTCCCCGTCATGGTCGGGCTGATGCTGGTGGGGTACCTCCTCGCGATGAAGGTCTTCTTCCCCCTCGCCCCCGAGGAGAGGGCCCCCCGGATCGAGGGAGGGATGGCTCGCCTTCGTTCCGAGTACGACGCCCTCGGAAAGATGAGAGCCGCAGAGATCCGGGCGGCCGTCATCTTCGTCGTGATCCTCGCGCTCTGGGCGACGGACAAGCTGCACGGGATCAGTCCGACCGCCGTCGCCTTCGTGGGCGCGATCGTGGCCCTGCTGCCACGCATCGGCGTCGTCAAGTGGAACGACGTGGACATCCCCTGGCACCTGATGCTCTTCTCGGCGGGCGCCTACACCCTCGGTGCCGGCTTCGACGCCACCGACCTGCCGGCCATCGCGGTCAACGCCGCCTTCGACCACGCGGGAATCGGGCAGGAGACGCCCTTCTGGGTGCTCTACCTGCTGCTGACCGGCGTCATGATCTTCAGCGCCCTCCTCTTCCAGTCCAAGACGATGCGGGCAATGATCTTCATCCCCATCGCCATCGGGGTCGCCGGGCGTTTCGGCTATCCGGTCCTCAGCCTGGCCCTGCCGGTCGCCTTTCTGATCGAGCACGTCTACGTGCTGCCGTTCAACAGCAAGCCGGCGGCGCTCCTCTACGAAACGGACCGGTACACGATGACCGACGCGTTCCGGTTCGGGTTCTCCATGATGCTCATCTCCTGGCTCGTCATCATCGTCGCCGGGGAAACGTGGTTCCGGTTCCTCGGGATCACTCCCACGGGAGTCTTCGGCCTCTTCTGACGCGGAACGACGTGGGAGGTTGGCCCGGGTCCGCCGTCGCGGCGGATCCGGGCACCGGTTCCCCGGCCCGGACAGACCTCCAGGCTAGGGAGCCGAGACCGCCAGACGGAAGACGTTCGCGAGGGCGTAGAGCCCGGCGAGCGAGGCGAGGGCCGCCACCGCCGGTGCGATGGCCCATCCCGTCACGATCGCTCCCACCGCGCGCCACTTCACCGGGCTGCGCCGGACGAGCGAGATTCCCGGGATGGCGCCCACGACCGCCTGCGGGCTCGAGACCGGGACGAGCGGCGGCGCCGGCAGGCCGTGCGTGCCCAGCAGCTGCGACAGGCCGGGCGAGGCGAAGACGAAGGGGACCGTCGCGGTCGCCGAAACCACGATGAGGGCTGCCAGCGGCGAGAGCTCCGTCAGGCCGGCGCCGAGCCGCTTCATGACCCGGTGCGAGTAGGTCGCGATCCCCGTCGCGATCGCGAGGCCCCCGGCGAGGAAGAGCATCTCGACGCTCGTGACCCGGAGCGGCCCGAGCGCCACCACCTCCGGGAAGGGCGAGACGCGCAGGAAGACCCCCATCACGTTCGCGATGTTGTTCTGACCGAGGCTGAAGGCGCCGAACCCGCCGACGACGAGGAGCCCGGCGCGGGTCCAGGCGTCGACCTCGAGGAGGTGGATCCTCACGTGCGGCATCCCGGCCCGGGCCGCCACGACAAGCGCCGCCGTCCGGAAGCGAACCATCTTCGTCCCGACGGCGGTCCCGAAGACATTCGCCGCGTCGTTGGCCCCGAGAGACCAGCCCAGGAAGAGCCCGCTCGACAGGAAGAGCCACTTCACCGCGGGGCGGACCGTCCCGCGCTCAGGACCGGGACCCGGCGACCGCCCCCGACGCCGCCGTGGTCCGGGGCGTCGCGCTGACCGGCAGCTCGAAGACGTTCTGGAGGACGAAGAGGCCCACGAGCGCGATTCCGAGCGCCGCGACGGGTGCCACGATCCAGCCCAGCGCTATCTGTCCGAGCACCTTCGGCCGGATTCCGCTCCGCCTCACGACCGAGATCCCGAGGATCGCGCCGACGACCGCCTGCGTCGCCGAGACGGGCAGGAGAGGCCAGCCCGGCAGGTGGCACGCCTTGACGAGCCGTTGCAGCTCAGGCGAGCCGAAGACGAAGAGGACCGTGGCAGCCGCCAGGACCACGATGAGCGCGCCCAGAGGGGAGAGCGACGTCAGCCCGGAGCCGAGGCGCAGCATGACCCGGTGCGAGTACGTGCAGATGCCGACGGCGATGGCGACGCCGCCGAGCAGGAAGAGCATCTCGACGCTCGTCGCCGAGAACGGGCCGAAGCGCGTCGACTCGGGGAAGGGCGAGACCCTCACGAAGACCCCCATGACGTTGGCGATGTCGTTCTGCCCGAGACTGAAGGCCCCGAAGGCCCCCGCCGCGACGAGGCCGCCCCGGGTCAGGGCGTCCGCCTCGAGAAGGTGGAGCTTGAGGCGGCGCATTCCCGCCCGGGTGAGCGTGAAGAGGGCGGCGGCGATCAGGGCCGAAAGGAGCGGGCTGAGAAACCACGACGACATGAGCTGCCCGAGCGTCTTCAGGTCGGTCGGCCGGCCGGTGAAGACGTTCCACCCGACGATCGCCCCGACGATCGCCTGGGTGATCGACACCGGAAGCCCGCTCCTGGTCAGCAGGAAGAGGACGGCGAGCGCCGCCGCGAGCGCGACCATGAACGCTCCCGCCGGGGCGTCGATCGCCCCGAGCCTTCCGAGGGTGCGCGACGTTCCCTGCGCCCCCGCGACGGCGCCGAGGACGACGAAGACGCTTCCCACGACCGCCGCCGTCCGGAACCTCAGCATCTTCGTCGCGACCGCGGTGCCGAACAGGTTGGCCGCGTCGTTGGCCCCGAGAGACCAGCCGAGGATGAGCCCGCTCGTCAGGTAGATCCAGGTCATCGCTGGCCTGCCGCCTAGATCGTTCTCTTGATGGTGTAGATCGCGAGGCGGTCGGCGACCTCTTCGGCCCGGTCGGAGACCGTCTCGACGTGAAGGCAGAAGTACCGAAGGTGGATCTTCCGCGCGAGCTCGAGGTCCCTGGAGAAGATCTTCCGCTTGAGGGCGTCCGCGAGCCGGTCGGCCTCCTTCTCGAAGAAGTAGACCTTGTGGATGTGGCTACGCACCGCGGTGATGTCGCGAAAGAACGCCCGGCACGAGTCGACGAGGTGCTGGGTCGCCTGGGAGCCCGCCTTCGCCAGCGCGACGTAGTCCGGCGCCAGGTCCTCGGGGACCTCCGGGCGCTCGACCTCGAACTGCCCCAGTGTCTGCTTGGCCTGGTCGATGACGTTGTCGAGGTTCTCGAGGAGGCCGAGGACGTCGCCCCGGTGGTCCGGAATGAGCGACTCGGCGTAGAGGCGAGTCTCGACCTCGCGGCGCAGCGCGTCGGCCTTCGCCTCGAAGACGGCGATTGCCCGGAGTCTCTCCTCGAAGCTCTCGAAGTCGCGCCGCAGGTAGTCGTCGACGCCCTGCTCGAAGACGAGGCACCCCTCGCTCACCGCGTCGAGGAACTGGTCGATCTGGGCCTCCAGGGCCCGCGTCCGGCGGAAGAGAAAGTTCAAAGGGCACCTCCGACGAAGTCGGGCTCGCTGCGAAAAGGGGCGGGCGCGGTCGTGCCGCGCCCGCCGGGAGGAGGAAAGGAGGCGGGGACGATCGCGCCCCCGCCCGTTTCGCGGCGCGGTCAGGCGACCGGCTGGCTGGCGAACCGCTTCAGGGCCTTGATGTAGTTGGTGTTCTCGAACCTGTCGAGGCCGAGCTTGCGAACGGTCGCGATCACGAGGGCCGGGTCCTCGTGCTCGACCGCGGCGGTCCGGATCGGCGTGCCGTCGAACGTCAGGTTCGCCAGCTCGACGATGCAGCCGTCGACCGTGAGGCCGAAGCGCTCCTTGGCGACGGCGATGGCCCGGAGCTTCGCGTGCGGGGCCACGACCTCGCCGAGGAACTCCTCGAGAGTCCACGCCTGGCGGGCCGGGGCGGGAAGGGTCACGCCCCACGCCGCGCAGACCTGCGCGAGGACCTCGCCGGTCAGGGGGAAACCCGACTTCAGGACCGGGTTCCACTGCTCCAGCGTGTCCGCGTTGACGTTCTCGAGCTTCTTGATGTCCATCAGCCCGTCGCGGATCTTGGTGTTGTTCGGGCTGTCGAACGAGACGATGTAGGTCTCGGCGCTGGAACGCGCCTTCGCCTCTCCGTGGGAGTGGATCTTCGCCTCGGCCTCGCCGAAGCTCTCACCGAACGTCCGGTACTCCCAGCGGGGGATGATCACGGGGGCTGCACTGCTCATTGGCGACTCCTCGCACAGGCGGAACGGAAGCCCGTCCGCGGGTTCATCTGTGAACCGGGTGGCCGCCGGGGGGGCGTCGCCCCCCGCGGCCGCCCGCCGGCTTTCTAGAAGGCGAACTGGAAGCGGACCTGGTACTCGTCGAAGTCGTCGTTGACGATCCCGCCGTAGGCGGCCTTCGGCTTGGCGTACTCGTCGTTGTCGACGTGCGTCCAGTCGAGCATGAAGCGGAAGTTCGTGTTCGGGTACCAGTTCGCGCCGAACGTCAGGTTCTTCGCGCTGCCGCCCTTGATCGGGTCGATCGAGGTGAGGTCGTTCAGGTCCATCGAGCTGTACCGGGCCACGAGCTCGACGGCGCCCAGCTTGCCCGTGGGGTTGACGCGCCCGACGAGGCCGTCCGCGGCCTCGTACTTGCGCTTGCCGCCGCCGATGACCCAGGAGACCTGGCCGTACCACGTGTCGAAGTCGTGGTCGGAGAGGGTCGGGTATCCGTCCCGCCGCTTCACGTCCATCGTCTGGTACTCGGCCTGCCAGGCGAAAGCGTCCCAGACGCCCGCGAGCTCGAGGCCGTACTGCTGGATCCAGTCGACGTTCTGCATCGTGGGCGTGTTGAGGAACTTCGCCTTGCTCACCTTCGAGCACTCGGGGCGCGAGGAGAAGTCGATCGCGTAGGCGATCGGAGGCTGCGTACCGCTCCCCGTGACCGCCGCGTCGGTCTTGCGCATGTTCGCCGCTGCTCCGATGTGGATCGCGCGCGTCTCCGACTGCATCAGCGGGGCCCACGTGCCGCGGGCGGCCCACCCGTAGCCTTGCCGGACGCCGGTGGCGTCGACGGAGATCGCCTGGCCGAAGAAGTCGGCTTTCGCCTGCCAGTCGTCACCCGTGTACTGATAGCCGATCCCGATACGCCGGTCCGGAGTCCAGGAGTCGCTGTAGGAGCGCTCGACGAACCACAGGTCCTTCGAGGAAGTGAGCGTGTCCATCCCGAACGGGGTCTTGAAGTTTCCAACCTGGATCAGGCTGTGCTTGAACCCCTCGTACCCGATGTACGCGTCCTTGATGTCGGTCGCGTTCTCGGCGAAGTCGACGTCGAACTCGGAGACCCAGTCCTTCGCGATCCGTGCCTTGTAGCCGATCCGGACGCGCCGGAACGCCCACCCGGTCGTGAGGCGGTTCTCGTTGCCCGAGAACGTGACGCCGTCGAGCTGGATCCGGCCGACGAGACGGAAGCTCGTCGCGCCGTCGGCGCTCGCCCACTCGAGCTTGCCCTTGTCGCTCGAGGTGCGGAGAGTCGTTCCCTTCGCGCTCTTGGCCTTCTCCTCGGCGGCCGCGCGCTCCTTTTCCTTCTTGACCAGGTTCTCGACCCGCTTCTCGAGGTCGGCGATCTTCTCCGAATCCGATTGCGCCTGGGCGCCGGCCGGGATCGCCAGCAGCGCGATGAGCAACGGGGCGGCCACGAGTCTCTTCATCTGCATCTCCTCAGGAATGGCGTCATTCGCCGATGTTCTTCGCCAGCGGCCAGCGGTAGAGGTAGGGGTTGCCCTTCTCGTCGAGAGGGCGCCGGTCGGCATCCGTCACGATCGAGGTCTCGAAGTCGAGGACGGCGTCGCCGATCGTCTTGATCGCGGCGGCCCGGCCCTTGAACCCGGGTGAGCCGAGAACGAGCTTGCCGTCCTTGTCGTAGCCCTTGTAGGACGTGAACCAGGTCTGAAGGATCGACGTGACGCCGGGGAACTTCCTGTTCAGGTCGTCGATGCTGCTGACCT
>CALBDV010000063.1 GCA_937927565.1 uncultured Holophagales bacterium | reverse complement strand
CCCCATCTGGTGCTCGTCGAGGAAGACCTGCGGGAACCAGTCGTGGTAGAGGACGCGGCTGATCGCCTTCGTCTCGACCTGCGTCAGCTGCGCGAAGTCGCGGTTGTTGTCGTGCCCGGTGTAGTGGTGGTAGAGCCACGGCATCCGGCTCCCCTCCCACCGCGTCCCGAGGTTCTTCCTGTACCACTCGGTCTCCATCCGCTGGCCGTCGGGGTTCAGCGACGGCACGAGGAGGAGGACGACCTCCGAGAGGCGCCGCTTCGTCTCCGCGTCCTCGGCCGTGGCGAGGGCGTGGGCCCACTCCATCGCCATCTGCGTCGACGCGATCTCGCTCGCGTGGATGGCGCACGTCACGAGGAGGACGACCTTCCCGTCCTTCACGAGAGCGGCCGCGTCCGCCTCGGAGAGGCCCCGCGGGTCGGCGAGGCGCCGGGCGATCTCGCGGATCCGGTCCCTGTTCGCGAGATTCTCGGGGGAGGAGATCGCCGCGAGGATCATCTCCTCTCCGAGCGTCGACCTGCCGATCGTCGTCAGCTCAACACGATCTGACGCGGCGTCGAGAGCCCGGAAGTACGACACGATCTGGCCCCAGTCGGCGAGCGTCCGGTCCGCGCCGACCGGGAGCTTCAGGAACTCCGACGGATGGGGTGCGGAGGCCGCGGCAGCGGGAGACGGCGCGAGGAGCGTCGCGAGGAGGAGCGCGGGGAGGATCGTTCGGGCGCGCATGGCCCGCGAGTCTACGCGCGCGCAGCCTCGCGAACCTGTTCCCGGCACGAGCCCACCGCGCCCCTTCGACCGCAGCCAGGCCGTTCGCCACACTCGCTATAGTGGAAAATCAAGACCTGACCCCAGGCTCAGACCTTGAGCTTGCGGGAGACCTCCGCGACGGCGGTGGTGTTGGAGAGCGAGAGGAGCGGGCCCATGAGGTAGGCCTTGACCGAGCTCGCGAGCTCCTCGAGGCGGTCGGGGGTGACGCCGAACGCCTCGGCGTAGGAGGCCACGACGGACTTCTCCGCGTCGCTGTAGTCGCCGTCGACCAGGGCGACGAGCAGCGCCGACTTCAGGACGAGGTCCCGGCCGGCTGCGTCGGGAAAGGCGGCAGCGACCTCTCCGGGGGTCGGATCCGAGGCGGTCGCGTCGACGGGGGCGAGCTCCTCTATGAGCGCCACCTCGCGCGGGTCGGCCGCGCCGTCGGCCCGCGCCACCGCGAGCATCGCCCGTCCCATCGCCTCTGCCTGTCCGGCGGTCACGTCCACGTCGGTGAAAAGGTCCATCGCGACAACCCCCATCGTCCGTTCTGTGCGGCTGAGAGCGACGATGATAGCCCGCCGCCGCCGCAGACGTCGCGGCCGGGCCCGCAGCGTCAGTCGACGAGCTCGGAGACCTTCACCCGGAGGACCCCGCGCCCGTCGAGCGCCGGAAGGCTCACCGCGAGAAAGTCGACCGTGGAGGCGCTCGGGTGCCCGATGACCACGGCATGCCCCCTGGAGGCGGCGAGCCCGAGGGCACGCGACCAGGCGGTCGCGAGGGCCTCGGGTGCGCCTCCTTCGGCCGATGCCTCTGCCCGGGCATCGTCGAGGAAGACGTCCCGCGGGATCGTCGCCAGGCCCAGCGCGCGCGCCTCCTCGGCGGCGACGCTCGCAGCGGAGGTCCTCGAGTCGAGGAAGAAGAGCCCTCGCTGGCGGACGACGGAGAGGACCGCGCGGACGACGCGACGGTCGGCCGTGGCAAGGGAACCCTGGTGATTGTTCAGGCCGGAGGCCCCGTCGACCCGGTCGATCGCGGCGGCCACGCGCCGGGCAATCTCCGCATCCCCGTCGCCGGACGAGATCGTCTCCGGCTCGGCCGGGCCCCTCGCTCCCTCCATCGGGAGGTGGACGAGAAGGTCCCACCCCTTCCGCTTCGCCAGCGTTGCGGCCTCCCGCGCCCTCGGCGCCCCGGGCAGGACGGCGATGGCGAGCGGCCCTTCGAGCCGCGCGAGCCTCTCGAGCGAGCCGTCGGCGTTCCCGACGTCGTCGATCACGACGGCGATCGCGCCGCGGCCCGAGCCCCGGGCCGCCTCAAAGTCGGCCGGGACGGGCGCGGGCCGAGACCTCACGACCGGCAGGGGTGTAACGGTCGGCGGAGCCGGGGGGGGCGCAGGCGCGGCGACCGGCGCGGGAGCCGGCGGACGCGAACGCAGGACCCAGAGCGCGCCGGCAGCGAGCGCGAAGAGGACGACGAGACCGGCGAGGAGGCCGATCGTCCGTCCGCAGCCGCCGCGCCGGCGCGACGCCGTCACGAGGCGGCGGCAGGCGAGGCAGGAAGCTCGGCGACGACCTTGAGGGCGCGCTCCAGGAACGGATCGGGCGGCTTTCCTTCCGCGCCTTCCTCGGGCTGGACGTGGAAGACGCGATCGTCGGGCTCGAGCCCGCGCGGGGAGAGGGCGCGTCCCGCAGCGGTCCTCACCTTTCCGACCGTGATCCTCAGCGCGCCGCCGCTCGCCAGGCGAACGACCTCCTGCGTGAGGCCCATGCCGAAGGTCGGCTCACCGACGACGCGGACGCGGAGCTTCTTCCGGTCGAGCGAGGGGGCCGGCGCTGGAGGGGACTGATCCTCGAACGCCTGCTCTCCCTTCTTCTCATCGCGCTTCAGCGCGGCCGCGACGTCGATTCCCAGCTCCTTCGCCGCGCTCTCGCGGAGCGCCGCGGCGAAGAGCTCGGCCGGACCGCCCGTGCCGCTGTCGACGAGAAGGACGAGACCGCCCTGGTGCACCCGCTGGCCAGGTTCCGCGCGCCAGCTCTTCGCCGCGATCTTCCGCCCCTTCAGCTCGCCGATGGGGCCGGGAGGGCCGAAGAGCGCCGCGGACCTCGCTGCTTCGTCCCACGATCCGAATGCGTTCCCGCGAAGGTCGAGGACGAGGGCCTTCGACCGGTCGAGCGGGGCGAGGATCCCGACGAGAGCGTCGGCCGTTCCGGCCCCGAAGGCAGGCACTTTCACGACGAGCTCGCCGGAAACGCTCTCGGCCGACGGGAGCGACGGCGTCCACGACGTCCGGACGATCTCGAAGGTCCGCCGGCTGGGCTTCGACTCCCGCACGACGAGGACGTTCGCCCGGCCACCCGGCTTCCCCGAGAGCGCCGCCTCGACCTCCCAGAGGCCGAGGTTTCGGGCGGAGACGCCCCCGACCTTCTCGACGAGGTCGTCCGTCTCGATGCCGGCAAGCGCGGACGGGCTCCCCGGGACGGCGGTGACGACGACCGGGTAGCCGGAGCGCCTGGCCAGAACGAGCCCCGAGTCGACGTAGTCCGCCTTCTCGCGCGCCGCGCGAACCGCCTCGAAGGCAGCCATCTTCTCGGGCGGGACGTACTCCGAGAAGGGGTCCATCGCCTCGGTCATCCCGGAGAAGGCCCCGGCCAGGAGCGGCTTGACCTCCACCTTCTCCACGTAGTTCCCCCGAACGAGGGAGAGAACCTCCGTGAAGAGGCCGAGCGGCCGGTAGAGGCTGTCCTTTCCCCCCTTGTCCCTCTTCTCGTCCGCCCCGAGACCGGGAAGGACGACGAAGAGAGTGCCGAGGAGGGCGAGAGAGGCGAGGAACGGGGCGATCCGGGACTTCGTCACGGCTCAATGATACGGGATCGCTCCGGGACGGTTTCCGGCACCCTCGAAGCCGGCAGGTCGGCTCCGGGACCGTGAACCTCCGGAAGGGGCCGCCTAGCGGAGCCAGCCGCGTGGATCGACGGAGGTCCGGCTCTCCCTGATCTCGAAGAAGAGCCCGGCCGTCTCCTCCTCGGGAGGATCCGCCACGCGCCCGATGACCTCCCCGAGCGCCACCCGGGTCCCCCGCGGGACGGTCCCGGTCATCAGGTGGCCGTAGAGAGTGAAGACGCCGTCTCCGTGGTCCAGGACGACGAGGTTGCCGTACCCCTTGAGCCACTGCGCGTAGACGACGTCCCCGGCGAAGACGGCTTTGACCGGAGTTCCGGTCGGTACGTCGATCGTCCAGCCGCTCGACCGGAGGAAGGTCCTGGGAAAACGGGGGTTGGCGATCCGGCCGAAGGGAACGACGACCTTCCCACGCGCGGGCCAGTCGAGCGCCCCCTTGTATCTCCGGATCGACGCCGCCCCTGCCGGCAGCGCCCGCCCCCGCGTCTCGAGGAGCTCGAGGAGGGCCGCCAGCCGGGACGTCTTGTCTTCCAGCACCGCCACGTTCGTCCGTTGCTCCTCGGCAGAGCGTTCCAGCCTCGCGAGGAGCGCCGCCTTCTCGGCCCGCGCCCTCTGGAACGCCCGCTCGGCGACCCGCGCCTCCCCGGCCACGACCGCGATCGAGGCCCGGAGGGTCGCGAGGTTCTTCTCCTTCACGGCCAGCTCCGCGAGAGACCCCTCGTAGCTGCGCAGGAGGCGGGCGTCCCGGGCTGCGAGGAACGAGAGGAGCTGGAGACCTCGGAGAAACGACTCTCCCGAGTCGGCCGAGGCGAGGGTCTGCAGGTACCCCAGACGCCCCATCCGGTAGAGGGCGGAGAGCCGGCGGGCGAGGTCCCCCCGCAGCTCCCCGCTGTGGCGGAGGGCGGCGTCCCGGTCGGCCTGCGCGCGGGCGGCGTCGCGCTCGGCTTCGAAGGCCCGGATCTCCAGGACCCGCCTCTCGGCCGTCCGAAGCTCCAGGTTCGCCTCCGCCGCCTCGAGCTGCTCGCGGGTATCCACGGCTCGCTGGCGGGTCGTCTCGTACCTCGCCTTCAGGGCGGCGAGGCGGCGGCGCAGGACCCCCAGCTCGAGCCTCCGTTCCGAGTCCGCCATCTCCCGGGCGGGAAGCGGCGTCGCCGTCCCCTCCTGGCCCCCGGCCGGCGGGGCGGCGAGAAGGGCAAGGAGGAGGACGGCTCGAGCGTTCAGAAGAGCGGCACTCCGTCCAGCTTCTCGGGCGGCGTGAGGCCGAGCGCCTTGTAGATCGTGGCCGGAACGTCGGCCATGTTCGGCCGGGGCTCCTTGCGGAGCGGCCGGCTCGAGAAGAGGATTCCGGGGACGATGTCGGGGTCGACCGAGCAGTGGTCCCCCGACCAGACCTGCCGGTTCACCTCGTAGAGCTCGGGCGTCACGACGCCGAGGCTCGCCTGCCACGAGACCCGGTAGCCCTCGCTGTTCGTGACGAAGATGTCGGGGATGACGTCCGGGTCGAAGGAGCCGTAGGCCTCCTCGCGCGTGTAGACCCGTTCGACAGGGCTGCGCCCCGTCGTTTCGTCGACGAGGGACGTCAGCTTCGTCCGGATCTCCTGGCGCAGGTCGTCGTACTCGGCCCCCGGCTCGACGATCCCCTGCGCCTCCCGGCCCCGAACGTTGATGTAGATCTCGCCGAGCCCCATCGAGTAGGCCCTCGTCCGGGACCAGTCGACGTTCGGCCAGAACTCGCCCTGCCCGAAGAGCATCTCGAGGTCCGCCTGCTTCTCGTCGCCCCCCTTCAGCGCGAGGAAACCGTGCTGGACGAGCCAGGTGTTGTAGTTGATCGACCGCCTCCAGCTGGTGAAGCCGTGGTCCGAGCAGACGAGGAGGAGGTCGTCGGGGCCGAGCTCCTTCAGGGCGTCCCCCACGATGTTGTCCATCTGGATGTAGTTCCGCTCGACCGACGGGGCGAACTTCGCGGCCTTCCCGGCGTCGTAGGCCGGGTGCTCCGGGTCGAGGAAACGCCACATCACGTGACCGACACGGTCGGTGAACTCGTAGACCTGGACGAAGAGCTTCACGTCCTTCTCCGCCAGGAGGCCGTCCATCATCTTCCGGTACTGCTGGACGGTGTGCGTCACGTCGTCGAGGAAGGTCGGCTCGTCGATCGTCTCCTCGCTCATCGACCAGGTGTCGATCGACCACCCCATCGTCTTGTAGAGGCCGAACCGCTTCGCGAGGTCCTTCGCAAGGCCGCCGGGAGCGGTGATCTTGACGCCCGGAGGGAGCTTCGCCGGATTGAAGTTGATGGGCGAGAGGTAGAGCTGGATCTCCGGGGCGATGGCCGCCAGGTGGAAGCGGCCGATGCCGGAGAGCTTCACGACGGGGTTGAACTCGAACGTGAACGTGACCCAGGGCGACCACTCCCCCGGCTTCAGGGTGACGGGCTCGCTCCCCTTCGGCTCGATCCTGAGGCGCCCACCGTCGGGGAGGACCGTGAGCGTCATCGGCGTCTTGATGATCGGCGGCTCGCCGAAGAGCTTGTTGTAGGGTCCGAAGACCTCGGTCTGGATCGTCCCGACGTTCGACTCGAGGCGGACCAGCTCTACGGAGAACTCGTTCTTGTTCCCCGGCGCAAAGAACGGGTCCGACGTGTAGTAGCTCGGCGTGCCGATCCGCCCCCTCACGTCGGGGACCCCGAGGCCGGAGAGAAGGCGTCCCTCGTCGTAGTCGACGGCCGGAAAGGTGACCGGGACGTGAAGGACGACGGAGCGGATTCCATTTGCTCCGGCCACCTCCCAGAAGGGGGTTCCCTTCCGGTTGTTGCGGACGGTCTGGAGCGACTCGGGGAGGAGCCCGCCGAAGCGCCAGGAGAAGAAGCCCGCCGGCACCGCGAGGAGGAGCGCGATGACGACGGCCGGGACGCTCTTCTTCAGGGTGAGGCGGCCGATCCCGAAGACGAGAAGGAAGGCGAGGAGCGCTCCGGCCGCCGCGGCGCCCGCCCGGTTCCCGCTTCCGAGGAGGAAGTCCTTCTTCCCCTCGGTGGCGATGGCGAACTCGGGGCGGTAGGTCTTCGGGTCGCGCTTGAGGAAGTCGAAGATCTGCGTCCGGCCCGGGGAGAGCCCGGTCGAGAACGTCGACCACGAGACGGGGGTCTGGGCCGGGATCGTCGGCCGAAGCGGCGAGAAGCTCCCCTGCTGCGCCAGCTTATGGAGGTTAGGGAGCTTGCCCTCGGCGAGAAACTGGGAAACGAGGCGATGGTCGGCGCCGTCGAACCCGAGGACGACGACGCGCCCCTTGACCTCCTGGGCGGAGACCGGGACGTCGGCGGCCAGGAGGAGAAAGCCGAGTGCAACCAGGGCGGGGTGGCTGGAATTCATCCGTTTTCGAGGCACACGGCATTCTAACGGCGCCCTCGCGGCTCTCATTCGCCCACCCGGAGCGGAGGCGATGGACCCGACCGCGGACTTCTCATCCCTGCCCGGGCTCGCTCGGAGGTAAAATCCCTTGCTGCGCCGTTCCTTTCGCGCGGAGGAGCCCCCTTGTCGACAGGACTGCTCGTTGCTCTCGCCGTCGCGGCCGTGGCCGTGATCGCCGCCGTCGTTCTCTTCCGCTCCCTGTCTGCAATCAAGGTCTCCTCGGCCGGGGAGATCACGCGCCTCAAGGAGGAGGCGGGCCTCTTCGAAGGAGAGAGGGCACGGCTCGGCCGCGAGCTGGAATCGGTAACGACGGAGCGCGATGTGCTCCGGGAGAAGGCCGCCGACCTCGAGACCCGCCTCGCCGCAGCCGAGGAGCAGCTGGCGGTCGTCACCGCAGAGCGGGAATCCCTGGCCAGCAAGGCGAAACAGGATCAGACGTCGCAGCGCTTCTTCTTCGGCCGCAAGGCTCGCGAGGGGTTCGAGGCGCTCCGCCAGCGGCTCGCCGCGGACGGCTTCCCGCAGCGCCTCGAGGAGCTGGCCGGCGACCATCCGAAGACGCTCACCGAGGAGGCCCGCAGGCTGCTGAAGGACGTCGAGTCGTGGGCCGAGCAGGGAGGCGTCGAGGATGCCACGCTCCTCCACACGCTCGCTCTCGTCGACTACTCCCGTGGCGACGCCGAGAGGGCAAGGCTCCGCCTGCGGAAGGCGGCGCGGACGTCGACCGACCCCCTCCTCTTCGAGAACCTCGGCGATCTGGCCCGCCTCAACGGGAAGATGAAGACCGCCCTCGAGAACTTCAAGATCGCCGCAAAGACGGCCCCCGAGACCTCCCCGGTCCACCGCAAGCTCGGGCTCGCCCTCTTCGACGCGAAGGACTTTTCCGCTGCCGTCAAGCCGCTCCTGATCGCCCTCGAGCAGCACAAGGAAGACGGCAGCCTCCACCTGCTGACGGCCCGGGCCCTCCTCGAGGCGGGGGACTTCCAGCGGGCCACCGAGGTTGCCCAGGGGGCCTCCCGCAAGTTCCCGAAGGACCCGCTCCTTCCCGCCTGCGCGATCATCGCGTACGGGAAGATGAAGAAGTTCCGCGACGCCCAGAAGACGTTCGAGAAGGCCGTCGAGATCGACCCGAAGAGCCCGGACGTCCACATCGCGCACGGTTTCGCCCTTCTCGAGGAAGGGAGACTCCCCGAAGCGGCCGAGTCGTTCCGTACGGCCCTCGGCTGCGACGCCACCCGCGCGGAGTCCCACTACGGCCTCGGACTGGCCGCAAACCGCAACCTCGCTTTCGACGAGGCCCTCGGTCACCTGAAGAAGGCGATCGCGCTGAAGCCGGACTACGCCGAGGCCTGGTACGCGATGAAGACGACGTACGAGGGCCTCAAGAAGTTCGAAGCCTCGGTCGAGGCGGTCAACAAGGCGATCGCGCTCAACCCGCGCCTCTCGGTCTGACGGGTCGCGGCGGCGACGCCGCCGGGAACCTCAGGCCCTCGCCCAGTCGACCTTTCCCGTCGGCGTCGAGACGTCCCCGCCGAGGTGGGAGACGTCGTCGAGGAGAAGTGGCACCGCCGCCTTCTCGCCATCCCACTCGAAAACCGAGATCGAGCCGTTCCGCTGGCGGATCTCGTCCATCCTCGCGAGATCCCTCCCGAGGAGGGTCGCCATGAAGATCCGGTTGAACCGGCCGTGGGCGACGACGAGGGGCGCCGCGGGGCGGACCGCTTTCAACCGGTTGAGGACGCGCGCGGCGCGCGCCCCGGCCTCCAGGGGCGATTCGCCCCGGGGCGGGCCCGCGTCGACGTCGCCCGAGCGCCACTTGGCACGCAGCTCGGCGACGCTGCGGTCCATCTCGTCGTCGAGCGGGAGCCCGGTCCAGACGCCCCAGTCGAACTCCACGAGCTCGAGGTCGAGCCTCACGGCGAGGCCGTGCGGCGCAGCGCAGATCTCGGCCGTCTCGCGGGCCCGCGCCATCGGGCTCGCGACGACGTCGTCGAACTCGGCCTCGGCGAGGCGGACGGCGAGGGCCTCTGCCTGGCGGCGGCCCCTCCGGGTCAGCGGCGTGTCGAGACGACAGCCCTGGAGGGTCCCGCCGAGGTTCCCTTCGCTCTCACCGTGGCGGACGAGGAAGATCTTCATTCCCGCGATTCTACGAATCCGTATCATCGGCCTTCATGCCGAGGACACCCGAGGCGCAGTTCCCCGCTCTCGCCGCGCACATCCCGGACCCCGAGGTGCGCGCGCTCTTCACCTGGCCGTTCCTGCGCGTCAGCGAGATCTTCGACGAGCTCGTCGACGCCGCTTCCGCCGAGATCCTGAAGAGGGCCGGGGCCTGGCCGGTCGCCCCGGGGACCAGCCCGGCCGGCCTCGTCGCCGCGCGCAGCTGGGCACCGAGGAGTCTTCCGCTCGTCGCGTTCGTCCACGGCAAGCTCGCCGCCTCCGGCCACCTCGTGGCCTCGGACGGGACGTACGCACCTTCCGGCTCCGAGCCGGGAAGCTTCGAGGCCCTCGAGGCCGAGCTCGCCGCAGCCGAGCCCGACGCCGCGGTCGCGGGCGAGGCCGTCCGGATCCTGATCGAGGAGCTCGGGCTCTTTCTCTCCGGGGAGAAGACGGGCGAGGAAATCCTCTTCCGGCCGGACCGGCTTCCGCTCTGGTTCCGCTACTTCTCGAACCGCAACCTCCTCTACTCGGTCAACAACCACCTCGGCGCCCTCGCCCTCTCGCGCCTCCTCCCGGAGTCGGGCGGACGGGTCCTCGAGATCGGCGGTGGGGCCGGGAGCGCGGCGGAGGCCGCTCTCGCGAAGCTGGGGCCGCGCGTCTCGCGCTACCTCTTCACCGAGGTCGTCCCGACGTTCTTTCGCCGGGGTGAGCGCGCAGCCCGCGCCGCCGCCGCACCGGGCGTCACGATCGACGCGGCGAAGCTCGACATGACGAAGCCGTGGGAGGCGCAGGGGGCCGCCCCCGGCTCGTTCGACGCCGTCTACTCGGTCAACTGCTTCCACGTCGCCCCCGACCTCGCCACCGTTCTCGCCGAAGCCCGCGCCGCGCTGGCGCCGGGCGGCTGGCTCGTCGTCTCCGAGTGCGTGAGGCCGCTCGGGAACGACCAGCCGATCTACGTCGAGCTCGTCTTCGACCTCCTCGAGAGCTTCACGCAGGTGAAGCTCGACCCCGTCGCCCGCCCCACGCACGGCTTCCTGACGCCCGCCGCGTGGCGCGAGTCGTTTGCGCGCGCGGGCTTCGCGGACGTCACGTTCCTGCCCGACGCCGAAGCGATCGCGAAGAGCTACCCCAGCTTCTTCGTCTCCGCGGTCGCCGCGCGAAAGGCCTGCCCGTGAGGCTCCCCCGCCCGCTCGACCCCGTGGAAATCCGCGTCGCCGGGGCGCTCCTCGAGAAGGAGCTCCTCACCCCCGACGTCTATCCGATGACCCTGCAGGGCCTCGTCGCGGCCTGCAACCAGCGGACCTCCCGTGAGCCGGTGACCGACCTGTCCGCCGTCGAAGTCACGGGAGGCCTCGACCGCCTTCGCGAGCTCGTCCTCGCGTGGAAGGTCACCGGAAGCCGCGCCGACAAGTGGGAGCACAACCTCGACGCGAAGTGGCAGCTTGGAAAGGCCGAGAAGTCGCTCGTCGCCCTGCTTCTCCTGCGCGGGCCCCAGACGGCCGCCGAGCTTCGGGCGCGCTCCGAGCGGATGCACGACTTCGCCTCGGTCGAGGCGGCCGAGGAGCTTCTCCGGACGATGGCCGCTCACGCCGAGCCGCTCGTCGTGGAGCTGCCGCGCAGGCCCGGCCAGAAGGAGACACGCTGGACCCACCTCGCCGGCGGGACGCCTGCGGAAGAGTCCCAGGTTCCCCGGGCCGCCGCCCCGACGGGCCCCTCGACGATCGAGCGGCGCCTCCTCGCGCTCGAAGAGCGCCTCGCCGCCGTCGAGGCGGAGCTCTCCGCGCTCAAGGGTTCGCTCGGGGTCTGAGGTGGATCGGGGAGGCTCGCCACGAGCCTCCCCGCGGCGCCTGACGGCGCCTCCCCTCGGCGGGGGAAACCGGCGCGGATCGGCGCTACCGCCAGTCGTCGAGGACGAAGACGTCCTCGCGGTCGTACCCCGGATGCCGATCCCGGTGCATCGAGACACCCTGGAGGAACGGTCGGTAGCCCGCGCCCCGGAGCGTCTCCCACGCGCCGACCCGCCCCGAACCGGTCCCGGCAACGACGACCCCGGCCCCCGCGGACGCGGCCCACGCCTCGACCCCTTCCAGAAGCCTCCTGAGCCGCGACGCGCCGCCCGCGCCCGGGCGAACCGCCGCGAACTTGACGGACGCCCGCCCGGAGCCCGCCTCGCTCCCGGCACCCGTGTGGCAGACGGCCAGGCCTGCAACGCTCGAGTCCTCGCGGGAGAAGACGGTCTCCCCGGTCCCCTGCTCGCCGACCGAAAGGATCTCTCCCGTCACGTCGAGGCCGCTGAAGACCGAATCGGCCAGCTCCCGGAACGCCGAGAGCGCCTCCGCCTGGCCGTCGGGGGAGAGGCGGCTGAGGAGCTCGGTGCCTGCGGGCGCCTCCGCTTCTCTCGCCACCGGTTTCGACATCAGCGCCACGAGACCCGCCGGCCAGTACCCGAACCGCTGGCAGAGACCGACGTGCTTCGGGCTCTCGGCGAACGCGAAGAGGCCGCGGAAGGCGACCTGCGGCCCCTCGAGGAGCCGGAGCGCTCCCTCGACGAGCGGGTGTGCGAGGCCTCGACCCTGCCGGGAGGGGTCGATCGTGATCGGCCCGAAGAGACCGACGCTCCCCCAGCGCGTCACGAAGTTCGAGCCGGCAAGGACGCCGTCGTCGAGGAGAGCGAGCGCCGCGTCGGGATCGGCGGTCCAGCGACACCTCAGGACCTGGGCGTCGCCGTCGAAGGTCCGAGGATCGGGAAGGGAGAGGTACGTCCCGAAGGCGCGGCGGTAGATCCCGTCGGCTTCGCCGAGCTCGTCTTCGCCCAGCGGCCGGACCTGGCTCGTCATGACGGACCCTCCGGACCCATCTTGCCACCGCTCCCGGCGCGAAGCGTCAGAGGACCGCGCCCGGGTCTCGCGCGAAGACGACGGGAACGGCCCAGTCGACGGGGCCGCACGCCGCGTCGCACCTCACGGCGAGGCGGGCCTCGCGTGCGGCGTCGCCGAGAGGTCGGCCGAGGGCGAGCGACCTGTAGAGCTCGCGCGCGAAGACGAGCGCCGCGGCGTCCAGGACGCTGAACTGGTTCGCGACGACGGCCGGAATTCCTGCTGCGACGAGCGCCGGGGCGACCCCGCGCGCGAGGTCACCCCGGCTCCCCCGGGCGGTCAGGCAGGCGTTGAGGACGACGAGCGAGAGCCCGCGCCCGGAGAGGAGAGCCCTGAGGACGGGCGCTTCGACGGGCGCGACGCCACCCGAGGCCGATTCGAGAAGGAGCGAACCCGTCCGCCGCCCGGCGTCCCAGGTCCCGTGACCGATGAAGTGCAGTACGTCGCACGGCCCGTCGGCGACGAGCCGGTGGAGCGCCTCGACGGTCACGGCTCTTTCCACGCGGACCCTCGCGAGCCCCTTCGCGACGAGGGGCGCGAGGCCGGCGCGGACCGCCTCGGCTTCCGCCTCCCACGAGAGGGCCGCCAGGCCCGCCGGCTGCGCGGCGGCGACGAGGATGGCGAGCGGCCTCTTGCGGGGAGGTGCCACCTCGCACGGGATCGCCGTGACGACGTTCCGCGTGAAGTTCGCTTCGGTCGCAGCCAGCCACGCGCGCCGGTGAGGGTCGTAGGCCAGCTCCCACGGCTTGTCGGCCACCCAGTCGAGGAGAGACGTGAAGACGACGTCGGTCGCCGAGCCTCCGGCCGCGCCCCGCGCGGCGTCCCAGAGCCGCCGGACCTCTCCCGGCAGAAGGGTCTCGAAGAGCACCGAGCCCCAGCGCTCGAGCGCGGCCCCCGAGGGAAGGGGCCGTCCGTCCCCGTCGAAGCACGCGCGGAGCCGTTCGTGCCCCCGGATGATCTCCCGCCAGGCCGTCCCCTTCCGCGGCACGTCGGCCACGACGCGGGCCGTCCCGTAGCGGGCGAGGAGGAGGGCCGTCACCCCTCCCCGATCGCCCGGAAGGAGGGTCAGCTCCAGCGCCTCCCGGCGCGTTCCACCCAGCTTCGGGGCCTGCGACCGGCGCGTCCTCGGGGCCTTGCCCTCGGCCTCGCCCGCCTGCAGGGCACCGGGAGTCCGCGGCCCTCTCCTCGCGGAGCGCCGGGCCTCGCTCCCGGCCTGCGCGAACGTCTCCCCTGCGAGAGAGGCGACGAGGAATGCAACAGCCTCCTCGCGGGCGAAGAGGTCGAGATGGTGGGCCGCGCGCCGGAGCGAACGGCCGAGGCGGCCTCCCGATCCGAACAGCGCGACCCGCTCGTCGGCGACCCGGACACCGCTCGTCCTGTCGAGAACGAAGCACCCCCGGGTCGGAACGACGAGATCGTGCGGCTCGCCGAAGAAGCGGTCGACACCCGACTCGAGGAGGCGCAGCGCGAGCGGGCCGCTCGCGTGGTGGCTCGCCGCCAGGGCGCAGTACGCCTCCGGGACCGCGCTCCGCTCGAACGCGGCGACCGTATCGCCCTGTCCGTCCATGGACGAAAGGCCGGCGAGAGACGTCGTAACTCGCCGCGCAAACCAGAGGAGAGCTTCCACGACGAACTCTCCGAGGAGCGGGGCGGGAGCGGGCGGCAGGAGGTCGAAGAGATTCAGCCAGCCGGAGAGCGCGAGGTCCCAGCGCTCCGCAGAGGCCAGCGGCGTCCCGAGGTTCGGGACCGCGGCGAGGACGGCGCGGCCGCAGGCGAAACGGCTCGCCGCCGGACCGGCCTCGGCCGGCCGCTCGAGGAGTGTCCGGAGGACGAGACCTCCGCGGGAGTGGGCCACGACGTCGAAGAGAAACGGCTCCTCTCCCGGGAGCGCCTCGGCGAGCGCCCGGGCGTTCTCCTCGGGCGTCCGGCTGACGGTGAAGTGGTCGAAACCGAAGACCCGGCCGCCGTAGAGGGGCGCGAGCGCCTCGAAGAAGCCACCCCTCGCGAGGTCTGAGAACGCGGCGGCGGTGTGCGAGAAGGTGCCGTGAAGGAGAAGGAGGTTCCGCTGCGGCGGAGGGGCGAAGAGGGACGGCGAGGCGGCCGCGAGCCGCCCCTGGGCGAGGCCCTCGGGGGTGACGTGGACGAGGCGCTCGGCGAGTCCGGCGTGGCGGAAGGCGGCTTCATCGAACGCCCGCCCGAGCGTCGCGACGGCCTTCTCCTCGACCCGCACCGTCGCCCTGAGGACGAGAACGGCCGCGGCGGGTACGCCGCGCCGCTCCCCGCGCACCCCGGTCCGGCCGAGAATCGGAAGCTCCAGAACGACCGGCTCACCGGCCGGCGACGGCCGGGAGGCGGGACGGTGCAGAGAGAGCGCTCCGGAAGGCTGGCGGAGGACGACGACGAAATCCGCTCCCCGTGACCGGGAAATGACGATCCGGGCGGTCCCGCCCTCCCCCGCGCCGCGGAGCGGCACGAGGCGGAAGAGCCCCGCGAGCGCGAGCTTCCCGCTCGTCGACAGCCGTTCGGCCAGGACATCCGGCTCCGTCGCCCGGCGCGGCCCGGCTTCCGCCCAGCCGGGCGGCGGCTCGCACCGCACCTCGATCACGCGCTTCTCCGGCATGGCTGGCCCCCCGGCCGCGAGATCGTACCGCCCGGGGGAGGGCGCTCGTTCAGAATGACGAGGATGCCGATTCCGCTCCTCTTCCTCCTTGCCGGGGTCCTGGCGTCGGCCTTCCCCCCGCCGGCCCGACCGCTCGTCGTCGGGCACCGCGGCGCGCGCGCCCGCTTCCCGGAGAACACGCTCCCGGCGCTGCGGCACGCCCTCTCGGCCGGCGCCGACGGTGTCGAGATCGACGTCCGGGTCAGCGCGGACGACACCCTCGTCCTGTCGCACGACGCGACTCTCTCCCCCATCCGGTGCCGCTCCCTCGACGGCCGACGCGTCCCGGCGGGCGTCGCGATCCGCGGGCTCTCCTTCGAGGCTCTTCGCCGCTTCGACTGCGGAGCGGTCGCCGATCCGGGCTTTCGCTCCCAGCGCGCCGTCCCGGGAACGCGAATCCCGTCACTCGCGGAGGTCCTCGACCTCCTCGGCGCCACCGGTTCTCCCGGTACGGGAAAGGCGACTCTTTTCCTCGAGCTGAAGTACGAAGAGGGCCCCCCGGCCCTCTCCCCGCCCCGGGATCTCTTCGCCCGCCTCGTCGTCGACCTCCTGGAGGAGCACGGTTTCGCCGACCGGACGATCGTCCTCTCCTTCGACCACTCGCTCCTGGGCACCGTTCGCGTTCTAGCCCCCGCGCTCCGCACGATGCCCCTCGTCGACCAGGACGTCGATCTCGCGGCACTGGCACAGCGAGAGCAGGCCCAGTGGGTCGGCGCCCGCCACGGCCGCCTCACCGCGGCCTCCGTCGAGGCTCTCCACGCGGCGGGTGTGAAGGTCTTCGCCTGGACCGCCAACGCCCCCCGCGACCAGGACCGCCTCGCGGCCCTCGGCGTCGACGCGCTCGGGACCGACGACCCGCAGGCCCTCGTCGAAAGATGGAAGGAGAGAGGGCCGCGGTAGCGGGCCACTACAATCGCGGCGCATGTCGCGACCTCCCCGCATCGACCTCCCGGGAGCGCTGCACCACGTCTCGCTCAGGGCGCTCGAGCGAAGCCCCCTCTTCCGTGACGATGCGGACCGGGAACGCTTCCTCCTGGAGCTCGGGCGAACCGCGGCGGAGCGGGGCTGGCTCGTCCACGCCTACGCCCTCCTCGGAAGCTCCCTCGAGCTCCTCCTCGAGACGCCGGCGCCCAACCTCTCCGACGGGATGCGGGCCCTCGGCGGGCGCTACGCGCAGGCTTTCAACCGGCGACACGGCCGGAGCGGACCTGTCTTCGACGGACGGTTCCGGTCGCTCCTCGTCGACCCCGAGAGCTCCTTCCTCGAAGCCGCGCGAAGCGTCGCGCTCTCGCCGGTGAGGGCCAGGCTCGCCCGGGCCGCCCTCGACTGGCGCTGGTCGAGCGCCCCGGCGACGGCCGGCCTCGCCGAACGCCCCAGCTGGCTCACCGTCGAAGCGTCCCTCCGCCGCCTCTCGCCGGGGCGGCCGCGAGCCCGGGAGCGCTTCCGCCGGCTCGTGTCGGACACGCGCGGAATCCGACCGCTTCGCGAAAGGGCCGTCTCACGGGTCGTCGTCGGAAGCCCCGAGTTCGTCCGGCAGGTCCGGCTGCGCCTTCTCGCCGGCCCGGCGCCCGGGGGAGGACTCGTGCGTGGCGCCGTCGACCTCTCGCGCGTGAAGACGGCGGTCGCCTCGCGGTTCGGCGTGCCGGAGGCGCGGCTCGCGTACCCGGGGGCACACGAGGCCAAGGTCGCCGCCATCTGGCTCTCCCGGCGCCTCACGGGCCTGTCGGGGAGAGAGGTCGGCGCTGCATTCGGAGTGAGGCAGGCCCGGGTCAGCAACGTCCTCGGCGACGTCCGGTCGGGGCGCTGGAAGGCGCTCCGGCCGGCGCTCGACGAGCTGGAGAAAGGGCTCCTCGCCGAAAATGAGTGAGAGACCTCTCGTCGTCCACAAGTTCGGGGGGACCTCGCTCGGCGACGCCGAGCGGATCGTTCGCGCGGCCCGGATCCTCGCAACCGCCTCGCGCCGTCGCCGGCTCGTCGCCGTCGCGTCGGCAATGGGAGGCGTCACGGACCTGCTCCTGGCCGCCGCGCACGAGGCCGAGAGGGGCCACCTCGGCCGGGCCCGCAAGAGCGTCGCCGAGCTGCGCGCGCGCCACGAGGCGGCCGCGGCCGGTATCGCCGCTGCGACGGGAGCCGACGTCGCTTTCGACGGCGCCGCGCTCGCGGAGCTCGACGTCGCCCTCTCCGGGATCTCTCTCCTGCGCGAGCGGACGCCTCGCGTCACCGACCTCGTGGCCTCCTTCGGCGAGCGTCTCTCGGCGCCGCTCGTCGCCGCGGCCCTCACGGCCACGGGAGTCGCGGCGCGCGCCGTCGACGCGCGGACGTTTCTCGTCACCGACGAGAAGCACGGCACGGCGACCTGCGACCGGAAGAAGACGGACCCGCGGGCCCGGCGAACGCTCGGCGCCCTCCTGGCGAAGGGAATCGTCCCGGTCGTCACCGGGTTCATCGGGCGCGCCCCGTCCGGCGAGACGACGACGCTCGGCCGCTCCGGCTCCGACACGACGGCCGCGCTCCTCGGCGCCGCGCTCGGGGCGAAGGAGGTCGTCATCTGGACCGACGTCGACGGCGTCCTGACCGCCGATCCTCGCGTCGTCCCCGAGGCGCGGCTCCTGACCCGCCTCTCCTACCGCGAGGCGGCGGAGATGACCTACTTCGGCGCGAAGGTCCTCCACTTCCCCGCCGTCCTCCCGGCCATCGCCGCGAGGATCCCGCTCGTCATCCGGAACTCCTTCTTTCCGGCGGGCCCCGGGACGACGATCTCCGAGAAGGGCGACCCCCGGCCCGGCATTCGCGCCGTCACGGCCATCTCCGGCCTCTGCCTCCTCTCCCTCGACGGCAAGGGGATGTCCGGGATTCCCGGGATCGCGGCACGCGTCTTCGAAACGACGGCCCGGCTCGGCGTCTCCGTCGTCATGTTCTCGCAGGCCTCCTCCGAGCAGAACATCGCCATCGTCTTTCCCGAGGCCGACCGCCTGAAGACCGCGGCCGCGCTCGGGCAGGAATTCCGTTACGAGAAACTCGTCGGAGCGATCGACGGCGTGGCGGCGAAGTCGCCGATCGCCGTCGTCGCCGCCGTCGGAGACGGCATGCGCGGGACCGTCGGCATCGCGGCGACGGTCTTCACGGCCATCGCGCGCGCGGGAGTGAATGTGGAAGCGATCGCACAGGGTTCCTCGGAATGCAACATCTCCTTCGCCGTAGACGAGAAGGACCGCGCGTCCGCCGTGAAGGCGCTCCACGCGGCGGTGGCGCCGTGAGCGCGCGCATCCGCGCCTTCGCGCCGGCGACCGTCGCGAACCTCGGCCCGGGGTTCGACGTCCTCGGCGCCGCCCTCGACGGGCCGGGCGACACCGTCAC
>CALBDV010000062.1 GCA_937927565.1 uncultured Holophagales bacterium | reverse complement strand
TGGGGGCTCATCCTCGCGCTCGACCGGCGAATCCCGGACCAGACGGCCGACCTCCGCGCCGGACTCTGGAACAAGGCCGAATACGGCAAGGCACGCGGTCTGGCCGGGCGTACGCTCGGTATCGCGGGGTTCGGGGCGATCGGCCGTGAAGTGGCGGCGCGCGGGCTCGCGTTCGGAATGAAGGTCGTGGCGTGGAGCGCGTCGCTGACCGCGGAGCGGGCCGCGGAGGGCGGGGTCGAGCGGGTCGCGACGCTCTCGGACCTGGCCGCGCGCTCCGACGTCGTTTCGGTCCACCTCGCGCTGACGAAGGAGACTCGTGGTCTCCTCGGAGGCGCCTTCTTCGACGCGATGAGGCCCGGTGCCCTGTTCGTCAACACGAGCCGCGGAGAGACGGTGAACGCGGGCGCCCTGAAGGCGGCGATCTCGACCAAGGGGATCCGGGCCGGGCTCGACGTCTTCGACCGGGAGCCGCCGGGAGGGGCCGGGGCCTTCGAGGACGAGGTGGGGCGGATGCCTGGCGTCGTCGGGACCCACCACGTCGGCGCCTCGACGGAACAGGCGCAGAACGCGATCGCGGGAGAGGTCGTCCGGATCGTCGCGGCGTACAAGTCGACCGGCGAGGTGCCGAACGCCGTGAACCTCTGCGAGCGGTCCCCGGCCCGCTGGCTCCTGACCGTGAGGCATCGCGACCGCGTCGGCGTCCTGGCGCACGTCTTCGGAGCGCTCCGCGAAGCCGGCATAAACGTCCAGAAGACGGAGAACGTCGTCTTCGACGGAGCCGAGGCCGCGAGCGCGCGGATCCAGCTCGACAGCGAGCCGACGCGCGCGACGCTCACCCGGATCTCCGAGGGCTGTCGCGACATCCTCTTCATCACGCTGAATCCGCTCTGACGGTCGCGCGAGAGCCGGGGTCCCTCCCGGCGGCGCTTGCACGGTGCGTTTATGCGTAAGGGGCCCCTTCCGCGGGAAGTGTTCATAATTGATGTGCGGAGGAACGAACGCCATGGATGCCTTGCCGGCCCGGACTCTCCTCGACTACTTCCAGTTCTCTGCCCGTAGCGGGAAGCCCGACCTCCTCGTCTCGAAGGTGAACGGCGCCTGGACGCCCGTCTCGGCGGCGGAGTTCGGCCGGAGGACCCGGGCCTTCGGGATCGGCCTGACGACCCTCGGCCTCGACCACGACGACCGGATAGCGATCCTCTCCGAGAATCGCCCCGAGTGGCCGATGGCCGACTTCGCCGTGCTCGGGATCGGCGGGATCTCGGTGCCGATCTACACGACCTATCTGGCCCCGCAGGTCGAGTACATCCTGCGCGACTGCGCCGCGAAGATCCTCGTCGTCTCGAACGCGAAGGAGCTCGCGAAGGTGATGGAGGTGCGGAGCCGCTGCCCGGCCCTGGCGTACGTCGTCCTCGTCGAGGGGCAGGTTCCGAACGCCGACGGAGTCCTCTCGTTCGAGAGCGTCGTCAAGCGGGGCGAGGAGGCCCTGAAGCAGAAGCCCGGTGCGTGGGACGAGAGGGTCGCGAACGTCAATCCCGAGTCCCACGCCACGATCATCTACACCTCGGGCACGACGGGCGAACCGAAAGGGGGCGTCCTCTCGCACGCGAACCTCGTCTCGAACGTCTCGACCTGCTCGACGTTCTTCGACCTCTATCCCTCGACCGTGGCCCTGTCGTTCCTCCCGCTCGCCCACGTCTTCGAGCGGATGATCGACTACGTCCTCTTCTCCCGCGCGGCGACGATCACCTACGCGGAGTCGATCGAGAAGCTCGCGGACAACTTCGGCGAGGTGAAGCCACACACGTTCGCTTCGGTGCCCCGGGTCTACGACAAGATCCACGCCCGCATCTTCCAGAACCTGGAGAACCAGTCGGCGACGAAGCAGAAGATCTTCAACTGGGCCGTCAAGGTGGGCCGGGAGCGGCTGGGGTTCCTCGAGAAGAAGAAGCCGGTCCCAGGAGCACTCGCGCTGAAGCACAGGATCGCCGACCGTCTCGTCTTCTCGAAGATCCGTGCGCGTCTCGGTGGGCGATTCCAGTTCTGCATGTCGGGCGGGGCGCCGCTGTCGAAGGACGTCGCGGAGTTCTTCTGGGGCGCTGGCGTCGAGGTCTACGAAGGGTACGGCCTGACCGAGACGAGCCCGGTCCTCACCTGTAACCGGCCGGGCGCCTGGAAGCTCGGGTCCGTCGGGAAGGCGATCGCGGGGGTGACGATCCGGATCGCCGAGGACGGCGAGGTCCTCGCCAAGGGCCCGAACGTCATGCGGGGCTACTGGAACAAGCCGGAGGAAACGAAGAAGGTGTTCGACGCGGAAGGGTGGTTCCAGACCGGGGACGTGGGGGTCGTCGACCGCGAGGGATTCCTGACGATCACCGACCGGAAGAAGGAGCTCATCATCAACGCCTACGGGAAGAACATCGCCCCGTCGCCGATCGAGGAGGCTCTGAAGCAGATCCGCTACGTCACCAACGTCGTCCTCATCGGCGACAAGCGGAAGTTCCTGTCGGCCCTCATCGTCCCGAACTTCGAACGCCTGGAGGGCTGGGCCTCGGCGAACGGCGTGGAGTTCAAGAGCCCGACCGACCTGATCCGCAGCCCGAAGGTGAGGGCCCTGTTCCGGCAGGCCATCGAGATCGTCAACGGGGACGAGCCCTCCGAGAAGCGGATCAGGGACTTCGCCTTCCTGACGACCGACTTCTCGATCGAGGGAGGCGAGCTGACGCCGACCCTCAAGGTGAAGCGGCGCGTCGTCGCCGAGAAGTACAAGGGGATGATCGACGGCCTCTACGAGAAGGCCGAGCTGATGGACGCGGCCGTCGACAAGGGCTCGGACAAGATGATGTAGGTCCGCCCGGGGTCAGAACGACGTCCCGAGGAGCCGGGCGGCCTTCGCGAGCGCGCGACGGGCGCCCGGCTCTTCCATTCTCCGGGCGGCCTCCTCGAGCGGGAGCCACGCGAGGCCGAGCGACTCGGCCTCGTCGGCACGGGCGGCCGAGGCCGTGCGCGTGACGGCGGCGTAGCGGACGTCGAAGTGGGAGTGGCCCGGCTCGCCGCGTGCAGGAGAGGGAGGGATCGGATGGACGTCGAGGTCCAGGATCGCCGTCGAGACGAGGATGAGGTCCGTCAGGCCCGACTCCTCGCGCCCCTCGCGCAGCGCGGTGGCCGCCGGATCGAACTCGCCCTCGTCGTGTCCGCCCATCTGGAGCCACCGGTCGAGGCGCCGGTGGTGGTGAAGGAGGACGTGCCCCGAGTCCGCCGAGAAGATGAAGGCGCTCCCCGTGAAGTGGCCGGGAGCGAAGGTCGTTCGGGCGAAGCAGGCGGGCTCGGTCTCGACGAGGGCGAGCATCGCCGCGCGGTAACGCTCCTCGGCCTCGTCGGCGCAGGCGTGGGCGAGGAGAGCGTCGCGGAGGGCGGTCCGGGGGGCGTCGATGGTCCGGAGACGGTCGGCGGGAGTCATGCCGGGCGGATCCTGACGCGGCAGTCGAGGTAGGCCGCCCCTTCGCCGGCGTCCGTGAGGCGGGCCTTCACGAGGGCGTTGGCACACGTCCCAGAGTCGAAGTGCCCCCCCTTGGGAACGATCACGACGTCGCGGCGCTGGAGCGGGTCGAGCTTCACCCGGGCGCGGAGGCTTCCGGTCGCGCTCTCGAGGAGAGCTTCTGCGCCGTCGGCGAGGCCGGGGGCGGCGTCGGGGTGACAGGTCGCCTCGAGGACCGCGGGGGCGGGCCCGGCCCACTGTGAACACTGCGCCTTCTCGGTCGAGCTGGAGAAGAGCCACAGGGGGAAGCCCGGCTCGTCCTCCGGCGGGGGAGGAACGGCCGTGAGAAGGCGCATCTTCCCGCTCGGCGTCGGGAACCTCGCCCCCTCGAAGAGGAGCGTGCCGGCGAGCGGGTTTCTCACGGACTCCTCTTCCAGTCGCTCCACCGTGACGCCCATCGGCTCGACCCGACGGAGGAGACGCCTCTTCCAGTCCTTTGCGCTTCCAGCGATCCTCGGGGCGATGGCGCTGCCGGCGTCGGCGCTGGCGCCCGTCCGACGGTCGACCTCGGCGGCGAGCCGCTGGACGATCTCGAGGTCGCTCTTCACCTCCGGCGGCGGGGTGACGACGGGGACCGATGCGCCGAGCCAGTGGTTGCCGTAGGCGCCCATGAGGTCGTCGTCCTCGACGAGCGTCGTCGTCGGAAGGACGAGGTGGGCCCGCCGGGCGGTGTCGGTCAGGAAGGAGTCGACGACGACGACGAGCTCCCGCGTTTCGAAGGCTCTCGCGACCGTGGCCGAGTCGGGGAGCATCGCGACCGGGTTTCCCGCCGTGACCCAGACGGCGCGGATCGGAGGGGCCTGCGCCTCGAGGATCTCCCTGCCCAGGAGCGGCTCGGAGAGGGTCCGGGCCGAGGACTTCGTCAGGAACGACGTGTCGAACGCCCCGCGCCGCTTGAAGTAGAAGCTCACGCCGCCCCCCGGGATGCCGAGGTTTCCCGTGAGGGCACCGAGGGCGTCGAGGGCGCGGACGATGGCCGAGCCGTTCGTCCTCCGGCCCATTCCCCAGCCGACCTGGATGTTGCAGGGGCGGTTGCAGAGGGTCGCGGCGAGAAGCGCGAGGGTGTCCGGACCTACGCCGGCCTCCTCGGCCCAGCTGGCGGGGAGCTTCGAGAGTGCGAGCGACCGGAAGGCGTCGAAGTCCTCGCAGAAGGAAGCGGCCTCGGGAACTACGCGGCCCGTCTCGAAGAGGAACGCGGCGACGCCGAGGGCGAGCGCGAGATCGCCGCCCGGGCGAGGGGCGATGTACGCGTCGGACAGGGACGCGGTCTTGTGACGGACGGGGTCGATGAGGACGAGGCGCGCACCGCGGGCCTTCGCCTCCTTGAGGAGCGGAAGGAGGTGGACGTTCGAGACGAAGGGGTTCTTCCCCCAGAGGAGGATCCCCTTCGAGTGCGCGAGGTCGAAGAGATCGTGCGAATCCTCGTCGCCGAAGTCGGCCACCTGCGCGGCGTCGCCGGCTCCGGAGCAGATGTCCCCGCGCTTGACGGTGACCGGACCGAACCGCTCGAAGAAGAGGTCGACGACGGACTTCACGAGGCCGAGGGAACCCCCCGAGCGGTAATGGAGAACGGCAGCGGGCCCGGATTCGGCGCGAATCGCCAGGAGGCGCTCGGCGGCGAACGCGAGGGCCACTTCCCAGGAGACCGGGCGAAATCCCGAGCCGTCGCGAAGGAGGGGTGTCGTGAGCCGGTCCGGCGAGTTCTGGCGCGCCGGGAACTGAGAAGTCCGCGAGCAGAGGAAGCCCTTGGTGACCGGGTGGTCCGGGTCTCCCGCGAGCCGCACGAGGCGGCCGTCCTCGACGGTGGCGATCAGGCCGCAGGCATCGGGGCAGTCTCGGTTGCAGACGGTGCGCAGCGTCTCGGTCGGCATGGGACGGATGGTACGGGTACTTCCTGCCGGTCGCGAGGGGGCGACGAAACGACCGAACGGCTCTGTCGCGCGGGGGCGTGGCGCGCGTAAGCTCGCGAGGACGAGATCCGGGAGGTCCCGGGAGGAGGACGACGATGACCCAGCCGATCGCGGTTTTCGACGCCCATGGAAAGCACGCGCAGCGTGCGGTCTTCACGGTCGACGGTGAGACCCTCGTCACGTGCGGCCAGGATGCCCGCATCCGGCTCTGGAAGGTTCCCTCGTTCGCGCCGGACGGGGCCTTCGAGGGGCACGCGGCGAGCGTGAACACGCTGTCCTTCTCGGCCGACGGCGGGCTGCTGGCGAGCGGCTCCTCCGACGGCACGGTCCGGATCTGGTCCTTCCCGGGCGGACGAGAGCTGGACGTCCTCGACGGCCAGCTGACCGCGGCGGTATCGCCCGAGGGGGGCTTCGCGACGATCTCGACGAAGGCGCGGGCGGTCCTCTGGGACGGCAACTACGACGAGGTGGCGACGCTGCCGCTCCTCGACCGGCGCCTCTTCTCGCTCGTCTTCACGGCGGACGGCGGCTCGCTCCTGGTCGCCGGGACGGAAGCGGTTCATCGCGTCGACGTGAAGAAGCGTGTGAAGGTCGGTGCGTATGCAGGTCACCAGACCGCGGTCGCGTCGATGGCGATCTCCGCGGACGGCACTCTTCTCGCCACGACCGGGGCCGAGGGGATGCTCCGCCTCCGGCGCGTCGCCGGCGGGGAGGAGCTCTTCGCCGTCCGCCTCGGGCGACCCGGTGCGATGCAGGTGGCGTTCTCACCCGACGGGGCGAGCCTCGCCGTGTCGATCGACTTCGCGATCCAGATCCGCTCGGCGGCTGACGGCGCGCTCCTCTCGACGATCGACGTCCCGATCAAAGGGGTCTACGGTCTCGGCTATTCGCCCGACGGCCACCTCCTCGCAAACGCGGGGGCCGACGGGCGCATTCGAATCTGGGCTCTGTGAATCGGGGCGGTCGAGCCGCTAGACTTCCGGCGGCAGCTGCCCCGGAGGTTTCGACGATGCCGTGCCAGGCGCCCCGATCGAATGGAGCGGTCTCCGCCCTCGCAGCGGCGGCGGCCGGGGTCGCGTGAGCACCGCTTCGTCCGGCGGACCCCGGCGTC
>CALBDV010000061.1 GCA_937927565.1 uncultured Holophagales bacterium | reverse complement strand
ATCCTGTTCCGCCTTCCGATTCACGTGGTGGAAGAACGGAGAGGCCTCGAGAACCGCCCTCTCGATCTCGACACCGTCGACGTGCCGAATGCCCGGTGCCCGGAGCGCCGCCTCGACCGAGACCCCCGAGCCGTACCCGATGACGAGGATCTCGGCCGGCGCGGGGTGAGCCGCGAGCGCCACGACGGAAACGAGCTGCTGGGTCGACATGTCGGCTCCGTCGGAGGCATCGGGATGGGCTCCGACGAAGAGGGCCCGACCCTCGCCCGTCTGTACGACGCCCACGGTCCCGTTCCGTCCCTCGCGCAGGAAGAGGAGCTCCCTGGGTGAAGCCGCCAGGTGCGCCTCCAGCTCGAGCCGGGATCCCTTCGGCGGCGTTGCCGCGCCCGTGTCCGACACGAGGAAGAGGCTCGCCGGCCAACGGGAGAACAGGAGGATCGGCAGTACGGCGACGAGGACCGCCGTCCCGCCCAGCGTTCGCCACCGCGAGGCATCGAGGGAATGGAGGCCCCAGAGCGCCGCCGCGGCGCTCAACGCGAAGGCGACCCGTAGCGAACCCTCCGTGCCGAAGCCCGGGACGAAGACGAACCCCGTCAGCAGACTCCCGGCAACCGTCCCGGCCGTATTCACGAGGTAGGCGTCTCCGACGAGACGGCCGAGCCGGGCCACGTCGTCCGCGAGCGCACCGATGAGAATCGGGACGCCGAGCCCCGCGACGACGGCGAGCGGGAAGAGGAAGGCCGCGGCGAGGACGCCCTTTGCGAGGAGTACCTCGCCGAAGGAGAGATCCGGCCACTGCCTCACCCAGGCCACCATCCTCGGAACGAGCGGCGTGGCCGCCAGCGCGAGCGCCGTCAGGACGGCGACCCCGACCTGTACCAGGGCGAAGTCGGAAGCCGCTGGTCTCCTCCTGCGCGAGAGGAGCCCGGCGACGAGGGCACCGAGGCCCAGGCCCGCGAGAAAGACCGCCAGGACGAGAGTGAAGGAGTAGCTCGAGACTCCGAAGACGAGCCCGAGAATCCTCACGAAGACGATCTCGACGACCATCGTCGTGACACCCGAGACGACGAGGCCGGCGAGGACGAATCGCCCTCCAGCCGAGGCGCCGAGAAGCCGCAGAGAGGCGAGTGGACCCTCCTTCGACGGCACCGAAGCGGAGTCGAGCGGCGGGATACCGCGCGCCGCCGCCAGGACGAGCGTTCCGAGCAGAACGTTCGAGAGGCCGGTCAGGAGCATCGAGCTCCGCTCGCCGAAGAGCTCGGGGAGGACGAATCCGGCGAGCAGCGACCCGACGACCGCGCCGAGAACGTTCAGCGCATAGAGAACGCTCACGGCCCCGGGTGCGCGCTCGCGGGTCTCCGACACGGCCCGGACGAGCGCGGGAAAGGTCCCGCCCATCGCCATTGCAGGAGGCAGGAGAACCACGGCGGCGAGAAGCGCCTTGAGAAGAGTTGCCGTCACGAGACCCGGCTCCAGGCGACCTGCCGCTGCAGCCCAGGTCCCCGTCACCGCCTGGAGCAGGAGCGGCGTCAGCAGAGCCCAGAGGCCGATCCCGATCTCGAGGACTCCATAGAGCCGCACCGGAGAGCTGGAGCGGTCGATCCTCGGCCCCATGAGATGCCCACCCAGGCCGAGCCCGAGCATGAACACGCCGAGGACGACGCTGACAGCCTCCGTCGTCGAACCAAAGAAGAGCGAGAGCTGGCGGGACCAGAGCACCTCGTAGGCGAGTCCGGTGCCCCCGGAAACGAAGAAGCAGGTCCCGAGAAAGGCTCTGGTCCGCGTCGACATCCGCCTATTCTGCCCTGACGAAGACCGGATCCGTCGACGCGTTGTCGATCACCGTCACGTAGGCGTCGAAGGGCTCGAAGCCGTCCGTCCGTTCGATCGTGGCGGTGAAACCCTCCCCGGACGTTCCGAGGAAGTCCGACAACACCTTCGTCCACTGGTGGAGCTGCCCCGGCCCGAGCGTCTTCTCCAGCGGCGTCCCGACGACGCGCCCGCTACCGTCCCGGACCGTCGCGCGCACGGTGATCTTCGCGGCCGGATCCGAGCCCGTCGCGCCGGCGTGGACGACGGCGAGGTTCGTCCGGAAGCGTCCGTTCTGCACGAGTCCGACGATCCGCTTCGTCCGCTTCGCCCGCTCGACGAACGGGTCGATCGCCGTGAAGCCGAGGCCCGTCCCGTTCGTCGCCGTCGTCCTCACGGACGCGAATCCCCCCGCGAAATCCCGAAAAGCGATCCGCACCGGACCGTAGTCGTCCGCGGCGACCTCGCCCGGCGAGATCGACCGGAAGTGGTCGACGGCGTTGGGCCAGAGGACGCCGAGCCCCGTCCCCAGGCTCAGGGTCTCGGAGACGGTGTTCCCCGATATCGAGGACGTGAAGGTCACGTCGGCCACGGCTGGCCCCCCGGTCGTGTTCGTCAGCGCGCATTCCGAGGTGAAGCGCGTGCCGATACCGCCGGCGTCCGTGATGACGGGCAGCGTCAGGTTCGAGGCCCGGTCCGCCGGCAGGGCCCGGACGAAGGCCGCGTCCTGGTTCGCTTCCGAGATGATCGTGGCGTAGGCGTCATAGGCCGTCGCCTCCGCCGAGAACGGGACGAAGAGAACCGAGAACGTCTCGCCGACCGCGCCCGGAAACCCCTTCAGGGGAACGTCGAGCTGGCGCCACTGCCCGGGCGGTACCTGGAGAGCCGCCCCACCGACCCGCGCGCCGGTGGTGTCGTCGAAGAAGTCGGCCGAGATGTCGAGCGTCGCGCAGCCCCCCTCGAGGCCGCAGAGGTTCGCAACCGCCACGTTCGTCCGGAACGCCGAAGTGTTCTTCAGGCCGTTCAGAGCCTTGCGGAAGACCCTCACCTCACGCGATGCGTCGAGCGACGTGAAGCCGAGCCCCGTCGTCGAGGCGTCGGGGAAGCGGGTGAAGACCCTTGCCGAGAGGCTCCCCGAGCCATTTCGGAACGCGGCTTCCAGAGTCCCGGCGACCGTCTCGCCCCGGGGCAGCGCGGCGCCTCCGAGGTCTCGGAACGCCTGGATGACGTTCGGGAAGACGCGCGTCGCTCCCGCGGCGAGATCGATCGGAAGGGTGTAGGTCCCGTTCGCCGTCGTGAGGGTCAGGACGACGTTGGGGTCCGCGTCGAGATTGGCCACCGTGACCTCGGTGAAGAAGTTCCTCGTCGGATCGTCGGGGCGGACCTCGACGGAGACGGGGAGGACCTGACGCGTGGCGAAGGGCGCCCCGGCCACCAACGGCTCCCAGAGCTCCACGGCGCCCGTCGCGACGAGAGTGCTTCCTCCTCCGGACCAGAGAACCGCGCGATACGTCTCTCCGCTCGTCGTGAAGAGCGAGCGGCCGCCGTCCTCGGGGGCGTAGACCGTGCGCACGGTCGACGACGCGATCGTGTCGGTGCGGACCGGTGTCACCGGCACGGTCGGAGCCGCGACGGTCGTCGCCGGCCCCGCCTCGGAAGGGGTCGCGGTAAGCGTCGTCGTCGTTCCGTCCGTCCTGTCGGCCGTGGTGCTGGCGAGGACATGCGGGCCGTAGGACGCCGCGAGAAGGACGGTGCCGGCGGATGCGGCGACCCCGGCCCAGTTCGAGACCGCGCGGACCTCGGGGAACTCGGTCCTCTCGCCCGACGCAGGGCGGAAGCGGACGAGCCGGTCCCTGGCCCCGTCCACGCCCCAGAGCTCGGTCCCCGTCTCGTCGACGCTCAGGAGGGTGCCGAGCGACGAGCCGTTCCCCCAGTTCTCGATGACGCCCGCGGGCGTCATCGAGAGGAGGACGCCGGCCTCCGTCAGGAGCCAGAGACGCCGTGCCGCATCGAACCTACCGGCGCCCTCCACGACCCCCGGGACCGTCCACGTCGTCAGCGTCCCCCCCGCGAGACGCGCCACGAGGTCGCGCCCGACGAGCCAGGCCGACCCGTCCTGCGGGTCGAGGCGAAGGGACCGCATGAAGAACGGGATCTCCGTCCGCACCACGGTTCCCGCCGCCGGATCGAGAACGTAGACGAGCGTCCGCTGCTCCGTGGTCAGGGGAACGAGGACGTGGACCCGCCCCGTCTCGGCGTGACGCCGGACGGCGACCGGGAAGAACGACCGGGCCGTCGAGTCGAGATCCCACGTCGTGAGGGCGCCCGAGGGCGTGAGACGCTGAAGGCGGGGCTTCCAGCCTCCGGACGGGTTGTCGTATTCGGCCGCAGGGAACCAGAACGCCCCGTCCGCACCGGCCTCGCGGTCGCCCGTCGACCCCTCGACGCCCGACACCGAAAAGAGAGTCACGCGATAGGCCTTTCCCGCCGCGAGAGCGGGAATCGGGAACAGGACCAGGACCGCCGCCGCGACGGCAGCCAGGAGAGCGTTCTTCATGGGGGCCTCCGCCGGGGAAAATATCTGATTCGTTGACAGTCGGCGAGCCCGGAACGACGATTCCGCCCGATGAACGTCGCCGACCGATCGCGCCGGGTTCTCGTCCTGATTCTCCTGGTCGCCCTGGCCCCGTTTGCCCTCGACGGCTGCGTCTCGGTCGGCCTGGCCCGCTCCGTGCGCGATGGCGGCCAGACCGGCACGGGAGAAGTCGGTGTCGCCGTCTATCAGACGACGGGAGATCGCGATTCGAAAAGACCAGTCAATCACCCGGTTCTGGCCGAGCTGACCCGAATCGAGAACGGGGTCCGGACGACGGTGGCGCGCTCGATGTCCTCGTCCTGGTCGCTCGGCGACCTCCCTCCCGGCCGCTACGTGCTCAGGACCTCGAAGAAGATCGACGGGAACGGCGACGTGGTGGCCTTGAAAGGTCCCGTCGAGAAGGAGCTTTCCGTCCGGGCGGGCGAGCGGGTGGAAGCGAGCGTCGTCCTCGAGAAGGTCCCGGTCTTCTGGATCGTCCTCGCGGCCATCACGGTCGTCTTCCTCGTGATCCTCGCGATCGACGCCGCGGGCGACGGACGGCTCCCGCTTCCTCCTCCCCCGCCCCTGCCGCCGTTCCTCGTCGGGGTCGCCCTCGAGATCCCGGTCGGGAGCACTTCCGGCCCGCACGCCGTCGAACCCGGCGTGGCGGACGTCTTCCCCGCCCCGGGCTCCGTCGTCGCCGCGCGCCGGGTCGCGGTGAGCTTCTTCGTCACGGTTCCACTCGACGAGAGCTCGGTGGGAGACGGCGCCATCCTCGCCGTCGGATCGCTCTCCGGGGAGATACCGGGAACGGTCGAGTGGATGGAGGAAGAACGCCTCCTCCGTTTCCTTCCGTCGCAGGATTTCCGCAAGGGAGAGGACGTCACCGTGACGCTCGACCTCGGGAAGGTCGAGTCGGCGGCCGGACGAAGCGGGAATGGCCGGGCGTCGACGACGTTCCGGGTTCCCTGACGGTCAGGACGCCACGCCGCCCACCGCGCGCCGAGGCGTCTCGTCATCGGCTCGTGGCTCCACGACGACCTGACGGGGCCTTCGTCGCGCCGCCGTGAGGAGGAAGGTCGCGAGGAGGCCGAGCATGAGGCCGAGGAACGCCTGCGAGGCGAGGAACGCCGCGGGCTTGAGGATTGCGAAGCCGGGGTGGACGAACCTCACGAGCCAGCCCGACGCCTCCGAGAGGAACGTCGCGGCGAACGTTCCACCCACGAACGCCGCCTTCAGGCGCCTCGGACCGGGGACGAAGATGTAGAGGTGAGTCAGGACGAGCAGGACCATCGCCATCATGGCGAAGTGCCCGTGCGAGGACTCGACCATGGAACCGAAGGTCCGCGCGGGTTGGAACGTCTCGTCGGACCCTCGGTAGTAGGCGGCGACGCTCGCGGGCGAGAGGCCCATTCTCGAGAAGTACATCCCGAAGTTCGAGACCCAGAGCCCGGTGAGGAAGACGAAGGTCCCCCAGAGGGTGAGACGGGTGAGGGGGTTGTTCTGGAAGCCGCCCTGTTCCATGTACTTCATCGTCTTCTCATTTCGCAGGCGAAGCCGGTTCGCCCAGGAGTGAATGGACCGCCAGGACCCGCCGGAGAGCCGCGGCGATGGACTGCGTCGTGAGCGTGGCGCCGGTGACGTGCGCCAGGGACCGGCCGACGAAGAGACCGTCTTCCTGCTTCTTCCCTTCCACCCTCTTCAGCCACCCTTGGCGCGGCAGGTAGTCCTGCGGTTCGCCGAAGGCGAGGACGTCGACGCTCCGGACGGTCCGGTCGGGCGCGACGACGACCATCAGCACTTCGCGCGCCGTCCTCACGACATGAGCGTCGAAGTAGGCCGTGCCCAACAGCGTCCCGTCGGGACCGAAAGCCGCGTAGCGCGTCACGACCGCGGAGTCGACCGGCGCCTGCGCCGTCTTCCGGGCCGCCTCGTGCTGTGCGTCCGTCAGGAAGGACGTGCTCCTCACGACGCGGGCCGGCGGCGGGAAGGCCCTCGCGAGCGCCTGTTCCTGCGTCTCGAAGACGGCCGCGCCCGCCGCGTCCGTGAGGAAGGCGGTGAGGAGGAGAAGGGCCGGCGCCCGCCGGAATCGGCGAGCGCCGGGGCTCACCCCGTGTTCAGAAGAGGTAGGCGAGCGCGACATTCCACTGCGAGACGCCCGTGTTCGCGGCGTCTGAATAGTCCTGCCAGTCGACCTTGAGCGCGAGCTGGGGGATCGGCTTGAAGTCGAGTCCGACCGTCCAGGCTTTTCGATCGTTCGAACCGTCCCGGGTCCAGCCGGCCGGGACTTCCTTCTGCGTGTCCGTCCGCTCGTAGCGGACGAACGGCGTCAGGGCCATCGAGGATCCGGGAGCGAATCGCGAAAGGACCTCGTAACCGACGGAGAGGTAGTACCCCTCCTGCGTCTCCCCGATCGACTTGTTCCCGGTGAGGCCGAGCGACTGGTTGAGGAGCGCGACGTCGTCGATCGTGACCCGGGCGAAGACTCCACGCAGCCAGAGACCGCGGTATCGCCAGTCGGCGTGGAGGTCCCACGTCGTCGTCCGTGCTCCGAAGGCCTGGCCGGCGGCGACGAGGTCCTTCCCCGATTCGCCCGTGAAGAAGGAGACTCCGGCGAGGAGACCCGGGACGGAGACGAGGTCGAGACGGCCCGAGAACGCCAGGTTGTCCGCCGTCGCCAGGGCTCCCTTCTGCCGGCCCCCGCGAATGCCGTTCGACGCGTTGAACGAAGATGCGCTCAGGCTCTCGTTCAGGTAGAGCTTGTAGGCGACCGGACCCGCCTCGCCGAAGACGCCGATGCCGTTCGCCCTCCACGTCGACGGGAGGATCCGGTTCTCCGTGTCGGGGCGGCGCGCGCCCAGATAGGTCGTCGGCTCGTGCATCTCGTTCACGAAGCCCACCGGCACGAGGACGAGCCCCGCCCGGAGGTTCAGCTCGCCGCGAAGGAGGGCGTCGAGCGTCGCGAACTCCACCGAGACCTCGCCCCCCTTGCCGGTCGAGGCGTGCTCGTACTCGAACTCCGAGTTCAGGACGAACGTCTTGTCGAACTTCCATCCGAGGTAGACGACGGCGCGGACGTAGTCCCACTCGTTCGTCCTTCCCGAGGGCGTGCCGTTCTCCCGGGTCGCGTCGAAGTTCTGGTAGAGCGACTCCCCGTAGCCGCCGATCGAGAGGCCGGAAGACTTCCCGTAGACCTTCGAAGCGGCCGGGCCGAGCCCCCACTTGCCGGTCGTTCCGGCAGGAGGGGCCGGATCGGAGGCGTCACCGAGCTTTCGGGCTTCCAGCTCGCGGGCGAGAACCTCTATCCGGCGAGCGAGTTCCTCGTTTGTCGGGGCCGACGCGGACTCGGCCGCCGGCGCCGCCTTCGGCGGATCGTCGGAGAGTGCGGGGCCCGCGAGAGTCGTCACTGCACACAACGGGAGCGCGAGGAGCGCCCTCCACTTCTGGTTCATCTGTCTCTCCTCGAAAGGGAATTCAGGGTCCGTGAATGGCGGCGTCCGCGACGCGAGGCGGCGGCCGGAGCCGCTCGAAGGGCCGATCGGTCAGGGTCTCGCACCCACCGTCACGGCCGGCCAGCGCGAAGCCCACGATTCCGGCCCGGCGGAGCGGCGAGCGGGGATCAGACGTGCGGTAGGCCTCGGGTCCGTCGACGGCCCACGCCGTCGAGAGGGCGTCGGCCATCGCACCGGTCGAAGCGAGAATCGTGACCGATCCAGAGAGTCGAACGAGTTCCCCGGTCCGGGGATCGAGGAGGTGTCCGGCCTCCCTCCCGGCGACCAGCCGCACGCGTTCGGTGTTCGCCGAGGTGGAGAGAGACGCGTCCCGAACCCGGACGGACAGGACGGAAGCGCCGGGGTTGAACGGGGAGTCGACGAGCGCCTCCCGGGCCGGAGCTCCGGCCGGAGGCCCGATGACGAGAAGCTGACCGCCGAAATTCAGGAGCGCGTCTTCGACTCCCCGGGCCCGGAGAGCAGCCGCCGCGCGGTCAAGGGCGAATCCCTTGGAAATGCCGTCGAGGTCGAGGGTGACGCCCGCGTCGAGGCGGAGCGCGCGTGTGCGCGGGTCATAGTGCACTCCCTGGGGCCGGGCCAGGGCCACCGCGCGGCGCCTCTCCGCCTCCGTGGGCCAGCGCCCGTCCCCGCGGAGGTCGTAGGCCGAGACGAGAGCTCCGACCGCCGGCGAGTAGGCGCCGCCCGAAAGGTCGGCAGCACGGATCGCCTCCTGCAGCAGCGCGCCCAGCGTCTCGGACAAGAGGATGGCTTCCCCGGATTCGGCCCGGGCGTGAACCGCAGCTAGTTCCGTTCCCGGCCTCCAGAGCGAGGCAGCCCCATCCACTCTCGAGACCTCTGCGAAGGCCGCTTCTGCAAGGGAATCCACATCCTGCGTCCCGGCAGGGAAACGCAGCTCGAGAACGGTACCCATGAGCCACCGAGCGCGAACGACCTCCGCCTCCAAGAGCGAAGGTCTCTGCTCGTTCGCGACAGACCGGTTCGGCAGGAGGAGGGCAACCAGGAGCGCGACGGTGCCGAGAAGCCTGTTTCTGCGAATGCGTCTCAACACGACGTCAAAATACAAAACCTCGGGAAACGTGTCAATCGCGATCTCTTCTCGACATGATCCTCGTCATACGCGGCACTCGCACCGCTCTTCGCTAGACTCGCGGCGAGGAGACTTTCATGGCGAAATGGGAGCGCCGCGACGTCGTCGTCAGAACCAACGCGACCGGACACGAGCTGACAGCGCCGGTATTCGTCGCGCGCGGGCGACAGGAGCGGCCGCTCGCCTACATCCAGGCGAACGTCCACGGCGGTGAGCTTCAGGGCAACGCCGCCATCCTCGCGCTTTTCGAGCTCCTGGAACGAGAACCGCTCCGCGGCACCGTCATCCTCGTCCCCCGCGTCAACCCCGTCTCGGCAAACCAGCAGGTAGGTGACTACGTCGCGGGTGTCTACGACTTCCTGACGGGAAACAACTTCAATCGCGGGTACCTTTACCTCACCGGTCCGTCCCGCTCGGCGTCGGCGGCCTCGTACGTCGACGTCGACTCCTTCGCGGCCGCCCACCAGTCCTCTTCGGTCGGGGAGATCCGCGAGGGCTTTCGCGAAGCGCTCAAGGCCGCGCTCGACGCGATCGAGACGGAGACCCGCGTCTGGGGAGCGGATTCCCGCCTGGACTTCTCGCTCGCGATCCAGAGGATGGCGGTCGAGGCGGATCTCGTCCTCGACCTCCACACCGGCGATCGCGCCCCGCGCTACCTCTACGTTCCGGAGGGAGCCGTCGCCGCCGCGAGAGCCTTCGGCTTTCCGTTCGTACTGGAGGTACCGGCCCGGTTTGGCGGCGCGCTCGACGAAGCGTCCTTCGTGCCGTGGCAGGATCTGTCCGACGCATTCGAGCGCCTCGGCCGCAACGACGTCCCCCGCCTCATCGACGGGTACACGGTCGAGCTCGGCTCGATGAACTCCTTCTCCCTCGCGGCGGGGCAGGCGGACGCCCTCCGGATCGCATCGGCTCTTCGCCACTTCGGCATCCTCGACGGCGAGCCGGAGCCCCCCCCTTCACGCATCACCGCCTGCTCGATAGGCGACTACCGCTCCCTCAACGCCCCGGTCGGCGGACTCGTCGACCGCGCGGTCGAACCCGGGACGCCGGTGAAAGCCGGAGACGTCGTCGTCCGCCTCGTCGACCCGTCCCGATGCCGGACGCTCCCACCGCGCGCCAGCGACGCGATCGTCGAGGTGCGGGCGCCGGAGGACGGTGTCGTTCTCCTGTTCCATGCCTTCTCGTCGGTCCCGAAGGGAGCACGCCTCTTCTCGATGATGACGAGGACACGGACGCTCTGAAGCGAGAGACTGAGATGAATATCGGGGGGAAGGGATCGCTCCCCTCCCCCCGAACGGCCCAAACAGGCCTCTCCTCCCCGGTCGTCAGCCGTCGGACTTCAGGCTGACGTCGTCGATCCGGAAGGTCGTCACGAGCGACGAGTCGTTCGTCGCGGCAAACCTCACCTTCACGGTCTTCCCCTTGTACGTCGTCGCCGAATAGCTCTTGAGCGCATAGGTCGTCGCGCTCGCGGTCTTGTTCAGGTTCGAGAGCGTCCCGAGCGTCGCCAGGACCGAGCCGGTCGAGGCATCGACGAGCTGGACGTTCAGCTTGTCGTAGGCCGTCGCCGTGGTCGTCTCGGCCGTCACGATCGAGACGTAGAACGTCAGGGTCGCGCTCGTGGCGCCGGCGGGGATCACGGCATTCGCGCTCGTCACCGTCTGGGAGGACGAGACGTAGACCCCGACGTACCCGTAGTCCGTCCCGGTCCGCGGAGCGGTGCCGTTCGCGATCAGAGTATTGAAGCTCGTACCGGTGTAGGCCGTCCGCGACCAGGAGCCGTCCGGCGCGCTGTTCGTCGAGGCGGTCAGCGTCTCGAAGCCGCCGTTGGAGAGCCTCTCGACCTGGCCGCCCGTCCCGCAGGTGGCCGTGAAGTTCCTTCCGGTGGCGTTCGG
>CALBDV010000060.1 GCA_937927565.1 uncultured Holophagales bacterium | reverse complement strand
GTGCGGCAGCCCGACCTCCTCCTCCTCGACGAGCCGACGAACCACCTCGACGTGGAGAGCATCGTCTGGCTCGAGGAGCTGCTCTCCCGCGCCCCCTTCGCCACGGTGACGGTGACACACGACCGGCTCTTCCTCACCCGCGTGGCGACGCGGATCCTCGAGCTCGACCGGCGCAACCCCGGCGGCCTCCTCTCGGTGCCCGGCGGCTTTGAGAAATGGCTCGAGGCCAAGGACGCTCTCCTGGCCGCCCAGGAGAGCCGCGAGTCGTCGCTCAGGAACGTCCTCCGGCGCGAGACGGAGTGGCTGCGGCGCGGCCCGAAGGCGCGGGCGACGAAGCAGAAGGCTCGCATCGAGAGGGCCGAGGCCCTTGGAGAGGAGATCGAGACGATCGCCGAGCGGAACGTGGCGCGGACGGCGAAGATCGATTTCACGGGGGCGGGCCGAGCCCCGAAACGTCTCCTCGTGGCCGAGGGGATCTCGAAGACCTACGGTGAGCGGACGCTCTTCTCGGGCCTCGACCTCCTCCTCAGGCCCGGCAGCCGGGTCGGCCTCATCGGCCCGAACGGCTGCGGCAAGTCGACTCTCCTGCGCGTCCTCCTCGGCACCGAACGGCCCGACACGGGAACGGTGACGCGGGCCGACGGCGTCTCGGTCGCCCTCTTCGAGCAGGGGCGCGACTCGCTCGACCCGGACGCGACGGTGAAGGAGACGGTCTGCCCCGACGGGGACCAGGTGGAGTACCGCGGGCGCTTCATCCACGTCCGCAGCTGGCTCGACCGCTTCCTCTTCTCGCCGGAGCAGGCGGAGATGAGGGTCTCGCGCCTGTCGGGCGGCGAGCAGAGCCGACTCCTCGTGGCGCGATTGATGCTCAGCCCCGCCCAGCTCCTCGTCCTGGACGAGCCGACGAACGACCTCGACCTCGCGACGCTGAACGTCCTCGAGGAGAGCCTCTCCGACTTCCCCGGAGCTCTGTTGCTCGTCTCGCACGACCGGGCCTTCCTCGACCGGGCGACCGACTCGCTTCTGGCCTTCGACCCCGAAGGGGGCAGCGGCGTGACGGCGCTCGCCGGCCTCGACCAGTGGGAGCGGTGGAGGAAGGAGCGGCGCGAGGACGCGCAGGCCGCCGCGATGGCGAAGGTGGCAAAGGGACGCGACGCGAAACGGGAGGGCGCCCGGGAGGCGGCGGCTCCCCTGGAGAAATCCGGGAAGCGCCGGCTCGGCTACCTCGAGCAGCGCGAGCTGGGCGGGATCGAGCCGAAGATCCTGGCGGCCGAGGAGAGGCTCGAGGTGCTGAAGGCCGAGTGCCACCGGCCCGAGGTCGTCAGCGACGGTCCCCGGCTCGTCGCCCTCGCGCGGGAGATCGACGAGGCGCAGACCGAGGTCGACCGGCTCTACGCGCGCTGGGCCGAGCTGTCCGGCTGACGGGTCCGCGGCTTCTCGCCGTGACCGATCGTCGCCCCAAAGGGGGGATTGACAGCGGTCCCCGCCCGGTTAACGTGTTGGTTTGCACTGCGGAGGAACGCCCGATATGTCCTCTCTCCCCGAAGAGCCCGGCACCCCGGCCCCACGCCGCTCCCGGCTCCGTCGCGCCCTCCTCGTCCTCCTCGCCGTCCTCGGCGTGCTGGAGGTGGTCTACGTCGGTGCCGGCCTCTACCTCGTGAAGAGCGGCCAGGTCGAGCGTTGGATCAACAAGAACCCCGAGAAGCTCCGCATCACGTTCGATTCCGTCTGGCCGGTCGTCCCCGGGGTCGTCAGGGTCCGCGGCTTCCGGATCGTCAACCAGGGGCGGGGAGACCAGCTCGAGGGAAAGGTCGACCGGGTCTGGGGGGCCGTCAACCCGTTCGAGCTCCCGGCCCGGAGGGTCCACGTCGTCTGGTTGCGGTGCCGGGGCGTCGAGTTCCGCCTCCGGAAGCGCCCGAAGACGGCCGAGGAGGCCGCGAGCCTCCCCAACGGCTTCCCCCGGATCGAGGGCGTGGCGTGGGAGCCGTACACGGGCCCGCCACCGGCGCCGCCGAAGGCGAAGAAGAAGGCGGGGATGACGATCGTCTTCACCCGCTCCCGGCTCGAAGATGTCCGCGAGGTCTGGCTCGGCGAGAGGCGCATCCAGGGCGACGGCACCGTCGTCGCGAGCGTCACGGTCTTCGGCGGGGGACCGATCGCCATTCCCTTCGCGGACGTCCGGTTCGCCAACACCCGATTCGAGAACGGGGCGGAGGAGACGTTCACCAACGTACGGATGCGCGTCCTCGGGGAGCTGGCTCGCTACGACCCGAAGGTGACCAGGGGTTTCGGAATCGTCTCTCTCATCAAGGCCCGCGTCGACCTCGATGCCCGGATGCCCTCCGGGGCCGGCTACCTGAACGCCTACCTCCGCAACGCCCCCTGGATTCGCTTCAGCGGCGGAGAGGCCGACCTTTCGACCCACCTCTCCGTCGACCGCGGGCGGCTCGCCCCGGGCGGCTGGATCGAGCTCTCCTCGAGCGACCGCCAGGCCGAGTTCGCCGGCTTCACTGTCCGGGGGAAGGCCCGGACCCGCCTCGACGTCGTTCCCGTTTCGGGGGGCGCCGACGCCCGGCTCGTCGTCTCGTTCGAGAAGTACGACCTGCACAGGGGAACCGGCACGCCGGAGCCCCTCCTGCAGGGACAGGACCTCCGCATCGTGGCGACGACGCCGGCGTCTCTCACGACGATTCCCCCTACCGAGTTTTCGGGACGGCTCGAGCTCGGCAGTGCCGTGTTTCCGCGCCTCGACTTCGCGAACAGGCTCCTGCCGGTGGGAGGCGGCCTGAAGATCCGTGGCGGGAGCGCGAAGGTGGAAGGGGCGTTCGACGTTCAGGGAAGCGGGTCCTCCTGCAACGGCTCGATGACGGTGGCCACCGACGGCCTGTCCCTCGAAACGGACGGCGTCGGGATGAAGGGGGGCTTCAAGCTCGTCCTGACGGTTCCCCGTGGGGACCTCCTGAAGCGGACGTTCGACGTGGACGGGATGACGATCACCCTCGACCGCTTCACGTTCGCTTCGCAGCACGAGGCGGCCACGGCGCCCGACTGGAACGCGAGCATTGCGTTCCCGAAGGCCCACCTGGAGATCGGGGACGCCTTCGCCGTCCGCGGAACCATGAAGCTGCACGCGAGCGACTCGCGCCCGGTCGTCGCGTTCCTCTCGAAGAACAAGCCGCTCAAAGGCTGGAAGAAGAAGCTCGTCACCGTCGGGAAGATCGACGGGGGAAGCCGCTTCTCCCTGTCGGGCGGAATGCTCGAGGTGGACGACTTCTCCGTCGGCTGGGAGGGGACCGAGGTGAAAGCCCGGTTCCGGACGACGCCGCAGGGACCGAAGGGGAAGGCTCTCGTCCGCGTCGGGATCCTCAAGGCCGGCATCTCTCTCGAAGGCAAGGAGCGCGACCTGCGTCTCGTCGGACCTGCGAGCTGGTTCGAGAAGCGCTGAAACGTCCAGGGACCCCGCTACGGGCGACGAGGCCCGGAAACGCGGAGGCGCCGTGGTAGAACGCGGGATCCCTCGGGGACGGGAGCGGCCCGCGCGGCGCGGGACCGGGGAAAGGGGCGGATGAACCACATCTTCGAGGTCGTCAACAACCTCTTCGCCTTCTTCGTCCCGGTCTCGGACCTCCTCTGGGACTTCCCGAAGAACGTCTCCGCCTGGGCGGCGATTCCGGTCCTCGGGCAGTTCTCGCTGGCGATGCTCATGCTCCTCGGAACGGGCGTCTGGTTCACGTTCCGGACGGGCGCGGTCCAGCTCCGGCGATTCGGGGAGAGCGTTCGCATCGTCATGGACCGGAAGGCGTCCGAGACCGGCATCAGCCCCTTCGCCGCCTTCATGCTCAGCTCGGCGATGCGCGCCGGCCCGGG
>CALBDV010000059.1 GCA_937927565.1 uncultured Holophagales bacterium | reverse complement strand
CCGACCCAGCCGTCGTACGCCCAGAGGGCTCCCGCGAGCGCGGCCCCCGCCGAAGCGAGGATCGGGAGAGAGAACGGCATCGCGAAGGCCTCGGCCGGCGGCAGCTTCGCGGCGGGGGCGGCGAGCCCCACGCCGACGAACGCGAGGAGGAGGCCGATCTTCAGGACCGTCAGGACGTTGTTGAGCGTCCCTCCCTCGCGGATTCCGAGCATGTTCCAGGCCGTCGCGGCGAAGCAGAGGGCGACGGCGACGAGCTGCCCGCGCGTGACGTCGAGCGGCCCGAGGGAGAAAGCGGGCACGCGGGTCCCGAGCGCCGGGAAGAAGGCCCCGACGTACTCGGCGAGCCCGGTGGAGAGAGCGGCTCCGGCGCCGGTCATGACGACGAACGAGAACGCCCAGGTGAAGAGCCATGCGGTGAGGTCGCCGAACGTCTCGCGGAGGTAGTCGTAGGGCCCGCCGGCGCCCGGCCTGCGGACTCCCAGCTCTGCATACGTGAGGCCTGCGGCGAGAGCGTGCAGACCTCCGACGAGCCAGACGAGGAGGATCCAGGACGGGTAAGGGGTCTTCCGGATGACGTTACCGGCCGAGAGGTAGATCCCCGTTCCGACCATCGACCCGACGACGAAGAGGACGCAGTCCCCCACGCCCCACGCGCGGACCAGTTGCGGCGCCCCGGTCCCCCCCTCGCTGCTCACGTGCTGCGGAGGCTAGCAGGGACATGAGCCAGACGGAGGAGGGATCGTCGCCGTCGGGGAGAATCGCTCCGCTTCCCATCATCCAGCGACGCGCCATTGCCGCCTGCCTCAATAATCGGCACATGTCCGAGCGCCCGATCTACCTCGACTACAACGCCACGACGCCCCCGGACCCGGAAGTTGCCGAGGCGATGCTCCCTTACCTCACGACACACTTCGGGAATCCTTCGAGCGCGCACGCTTACGGCGCGGAGGCGCGGACCGCCGTCGAAGGCGCGAGACGGCAGGTCGCCGTGCTCCTCGGCGCGCGAGCCGAGGAGATCGTCTTCACGAGCGGGGGAACGGAAGGGAACAACACCGTTCTCCACGGCGTCGCGCGCCTCCTCCGGGCGAAGGGACGGCACGTCGTCACCTCGGCCGTCGAGCACCCGGCCATCCTCGAGCCGTGCACCGTCCTCGAGGAGGAAGGCTTCCGGATCACCCGCGTCCCGGTGGACGGGTCGGGGCGCGTCGACCCGCGCGACGTCGCGGAGGCGCTGACGCCCGAGACGATCCTCGTCTCCGTGATGCACGCGAACAACGAGGTCGGCACGATCCAGGACCTCGCGGAGATCTCCCGCCTCTCGCATGAGCAGGGCGTCCTCGTCCACACGGACGCTGCGCAGTCGATCGGGAAGGTGCCGGTCGACGTCGGGGCTCTCGGCGTCGACTTCCTCACGCTGGCCGGGCACAAGCTCTACGCGCCGAAGGGCGTCGGGGCGCTCTTCATCCGCTCCGGCGTCGAGCTCCCCCGCTTTCTCCACGGGGCCTCCCACGAGGCCGGCCGGCGCGCCGGCACGGAGAACGTCCTCGAGATCGTCGGCCTCGGGAAGGCGTGCGAGGTCGCCGCGCGGAGGCTCCTGCACGACGCCCGCCGGTTCGAGGAGCTCCGGGAGCGCCTCTTCGAGGCGCTCTCCCGCGAGGTGCCCGGTCTCCGCCGGAACAGCCCGTGGGAACGCAGCCTCCCGAACACGCTCAGCGTCGGCTTCCCGGGCGTCGACGCGGGCGCGCTCCTGACGGAAATCGGGTCGAAGGTCGCCGCGTCCGCCGGCGCGGCGTGCCACGCCGCCGGCGTCGAGGTTTCGACGGTCCTGCAGGCAATGGGAGTTCCGCTCGAGTACGCGATGGGAACGGTCCGCTTCTCCGTCGGGCGCGGGACGACCCCGTCGATGGTCGACGAGGCGGCGCGCGTCGTCGCAGAGGCCGTCCACCGAATGCGGCCGGACCTCCCGGCCGCCCCAACCCCGCCTGAAGGCGACGGCCCGGTAAGGCTGACCCGCTTCACCCGAGGCATGGGCTGCGCGTGCAAGCTGCGTCCGCAGGACCTCGAGGCGGTTCTGAAGTCCCTCCCGAAGGTGACGGACCCCGCCGTCCTCGTCGGCCCCGAGCACTCGGACGACGCCGCCGTCTACCGGCTGACCGACGACCTCGCGATCGTCTCGACCGTCGACTTCTTCACGCCGATCGCCGACGACCCGTTCGACTTCGGCGCCATCAGCGCCGCGAACTCGCTGAGCGACGTCTACGCGATGGGGGCGAAACCGATCTTTGCTCTGAGCGTCGTCGCCTTTCCCTCGCGCCGGCTCCCCCTCTCCGTCCTCGAGCGGATCCTCGCGGGAGCGGCCGAGGTCGCGCGCGAGGCGGGGATCCCGATCCTCGGCGGACACACCGTCGACGACACCGAGCCGAAGTTCGGCCTCGCCGTCACGGGCATCGTCCACCCCGACCGCGTCCTGACGAATGCGTCCGCCCGGGCCGGCGACGCGCTCGTCCTGACGAAGCCGATCGGGACAGGAATCCTCGCGACAGCCGTCAAGCGCGGACAGGCCGGGGCCGACGTCGCCGCGAGGATCGTCGCCATCATGCGGGCGCTGAACCGCGCGGCGGCGGACGCGATGCTCGAGACGGGCGTCTCCGCCTGCACCGACGTCACCGGCTTCGGCCTGCTCGGGCACCTCCGCGAGATGGCCGCGGCATCCGGCCTCGACGCCGAGATCGAGTCGGCGGCGGTCCCGATCATCGACCCGGCCCGCGAGCTCGCGGCCGCCGACGTCGTCCCGGGCGGCACGCTGGAGAACCTCGCGCACGTCTCGCCGCACGTCGACTTCGCGCCCTCCCTCTCGCGCGTCGACAAGGTTCTCCTCGCCGACGCGCAGACCTCGGGCGGCCTCCTCGTCTCGGTCCCGGCCGCCCGGTGCGAGGCGCTCCTCGCGGCGCTTCGGGAAAAGGGCGTTCTCGAGGCCCGGCGCGTCGGACACCTCACCGGGCCGGGGACGGGACGAATCCGCGTCTTCTGAGGGCCCTTTCCCTCGGCGCACCCGGACGTTTCCGTTCGCCGCGCCGTATAACGAGAGTCCCCGCAGCGACGCGCCCTTCGCGGACCGGCGTATCGTGGAGCGGACAAAGCCGGAGAAGCGGGTGCCTGATGACTGATTCAGTGCGTCTCCTGTCGTTCTTCCTTGGCCTCTCCCTCCTCGGCGGCTGTGTCGTAAGCGACGTCCCCCCGCCGGGGATGGCCCCGAAGGGCACGTCCGTGACCCGCATCGAGGAACTCGGCGGAACCTACTGCTACTACGGTCCCGACTTCAGTGTCCGAAGCTATGGGAAGTCGATCGAGGACATCCCCTTCCTCCCGATGGCTCAGATGGCAATCCCGTCGACCGTCGCGGTCGACGCCAACTCGCGTGAGGTCGTCTTCCGCTTCGTCGGCCCTGGCGGCGTCGTCCAGCAGGCGACGTTCGACATCCCGGCACGGCGTGCCCAGTGGCACGGATCCGCGCTCGAGGTGGAGACCTCGGGCGGGTGGGGCATTCACGGCAGCACCGGCTCTGCCAGCGCCGTCTCGTGGAACTGGGGAGAGGGCCGGATGTACCGGCTGACGAATGGCACGCTCGCCCTCTCCTTCGCGGCGAGCTCCAACAGGTACGTCCACGAGAAACAGCACTTCGACCGGCTCCTCCGGACGAAACGGTCCGTGGTCGTCCTCCTCGAGCCGATGGTCGGCTACTGCGGCGGCGATCACTGGCCACGCACGGCGCAGCGCCGCTTCGAGAAGGGAGCGGACCTGGCCAGCCCCGCCTGTGAGGCGTCGCTCGCCGAACAGATCGCTTCCATCCTCGTCCAGAAGGGCGAGACTCCCGTTGCGGCAGCGGACGCCGCCGCAACGAGGGTCTCCTCGTTCCGGAACGGCGAGGAGACCGCGGACTTCCTCGTGGAGACCGAGGCCGGCAGCCGCACCTACTCGTTCCGGGTGAAGGCGGAAGCGTCCGGTTGCACACTGAATCTCTACCGCCGGACCAAGGTGACGAAGCGCTCGAGCTACAGAGGCGACTCCTGGGCCTCGCGTCCGCTCCCCCCCTGCACCTGCAACGACTGAGGAGCTCCCATGCCTCATCCGAAGCCCGTTCTCGTCCACCCCGAATTCCCTCGCTCGAGCCGTTACGCCGCGGACTTCATGCTCGGCAACCAGATGGGCCCGAACGCTCTCTGGCTCGTGGAGTGGCTCTGCGAGCGCCTCGCGATCTCGGCTGGAATGCGGGTCCTCGACCTCGGATGCGGCAAGGCGATGACCTCCGTCTTCCTCGCGAGGGAATTCGACGCGCAGGTCCACGCCGTCGACCTCTGGATGGACCCCGACAACAACTGGCGGCGGGCCGTCGAGGCGGGCGTCGCCGATCGCGTCTGTCCGATGCGCGCCGAGGCCCACGCCCTCCCCTTCGCTGCGGGGTACTTCGACGCCATCGTCTCGATCGACGCCTACCAGTATTTCGGAACGGACGTCCTCTACCTCGACTACCTCGCCCGCTTCCTCCGCCCCGGCGGCCTCCTCGGCGTCGTCGTGCCGGGACTCGTTCAGCCGCTCTCGAACGGCGTTCCGCCCTGGCTCACCGAACCGCAGTCGAATGGCAAGGTCTTCTGGGAGGACTCCTGCCGCTGCTTCCTCACGGCAGAGGCCTGGAAGACACTCTGGGCGGGCTCACCTCTCGTGACGAACGTCTCCGTCGACCTGCAGCCGGACGGCTGGCGCCACTGGGCCGACTTCGAGCGCGCGATCGAGACCTCCGGGAAGGGTATCTTCCCTTCGGACGCGGAAGCGATCGAGAGGGACGCCGGGCGGACGATCGGCTTCTTCCGCCTCGTCGCGGAACGAACCGGCGCACACGGCGAGAACTTCTACGACCCGGCCCTCGGCATGAAGGCGGGCGCCGAGGTTTAGGCGTGTGAGCCCCCCGGCACCTCGTCAGCTCGTCGGGGGTGTTCCGGTCGACGTGCTGGCAGCCCGTGCGTGCCGAACCTCACGGTTCTTCCGCCCTGCAGCTATATGATTCCGGGCCGCTGCAGGCGAGGCGGACCTGGCGTCCATCGCGAGGCGAATCCGGCTTCGAGAAGGACAGCGCGTGGGAGGGATTCGAGTTGGAGCATTTCCTGGGCCAGACGTGGGTTCTCGTCGCGGCCTTCCTCGTCGGTCCGACAGCCCTGTACCTGATCTACCGTCACCGCGCTCGGGTCGATGGCGACAGGAAACAACCCGAACGGGGCGCGTCCCGCCAGGCCGGGGCCTCGAAGGCGGTGGCCCTGCCTCCCCGGCCCGAGCAGGCAGTCCGGAAGGCCATCGAGCCCGGATTCCGGGGCATCGGGTGGGGGCAACCTCCCGTGGAAGGAATGACGGTCGTCCACGAGGAGAGAGACACGCGGTTCCTCGTCCGGCCCTCGGACGATCTCCGGATTGGAAGTGTTCACATCAGCTCCGTGGCGTACTCCTTCCGGTTCAACCGGCTGGAGGCCGTCATCATCGACCTCCCGATCTCCGGCTTCGAGCCCCTGACCCGCCACCTCACGGGCGAATGGGGGCCACCGCGAAGCTCCGCGGACCGCAGCAAGCACATCTGGGCCGACCCCGGCACGGGCCCGGAGGCTTCGCAGGCCGTCCTCGAGAAGAAGGCCGAGAACCGCACGGCGAGGCTCCTGATCTCCTCCCGGGCCAGCAATGCCGAACGAGCCTCGTCTCGCCCCGTAGCCTGAATCCGCGACGTCCGCCGCCCCGGAACGGAGACCACCGACGAGTAGAATTCCAGGCTACGCGCCCAGGAATGAGCACTCGCCCCGTCCTCGCCGGGAGCCTCGCCGTGACCCTTCTCGCCGGCGCCTGCCGGCGTGCGCCGGAGCTGCAGCCGCCGACCGTCGTCATCGGCCAGATCACGTCCGCCATCGGGCTCGACCCGCACCTCCACGACGAGGAATCGACGCACTCGGCCCTCTCCCACTTCTACGAGCGGCTGGTGGCGTTCGGCCCGGACCTCGACATCCGGCCGGAGCTCGCCGTGAAGTGGACCAATCCTTCCGACACTTCCTGGCGCTTCACCCTTCGGGAAGGGGTCCTCTTCCACGACGGCACGCCGCTCAACGCGGAGGATGTCGTCGCGAGCCTGAAGCGGGCCGAGCGGCTGCCGGGATCGCGTGTCATCCACTACCTCCGCAACATCACGAGAGTGACCGCCCTCTCCAGCCGTGAGGTCGAGGTGGTCACCTCCTCGCCCTCCCCCCTTCTCCTGAACAAGCTCGCTTTCGTAGCCATCGTTCCGAGGTCGGCACCGGACCGCGCCATCTCGCGCCCCGTGGGAACCGGCCCGTACCGCTTCGTCTCCGGCGCCCCTCGCGAGACTCTCGAGGGTGAGGTGTTCGATCGGTACTGGGGACCTCGCCCCGCGTTCGCCCGCTTCCGGGTCGTGCCGCTCCCCGACGCCCGCTCGCGGGCGCACGCCATCCTGGAGCGCCGGGCCGACGTGGTCTCCCGGTTCCCGTTCGAGTTCACCTCCTGGACCCGGGGCCGGAAGGGAATGACCCTGGCCTCGCGGGTCGGCCTCGGCGTCTCGTTCCTCGGCTTCTCGCTCCGCGAGGGGAGCCCGTACCGCGACCGAAGAGTCCGGGAAGCGTTCGCCCTCGCGATCGACCGGACGCGAATGATCGACGCATCCGAGCGCGAGTACACGGTGAACGCGGAGCAGTTCGTCCCGGGCGCCGTCTTCGGGTATGCGCCGCCGTCCCGGCCCTGGGTTCACGACCTCGCCCGGGCACGGACGCTCCTCGCCGAAGCCGGTCACCGCGGGGGGATGGACGCCACGCTCGTCCTCCCCGACACGCAGGCCAGCCTGGGGGCGCGGCTCGGTGAGCTTCTCGGGGAGGCGGGGATTCGGCTCCACGTCGAGACGGTCCCCTGGGACGACTTCTACGCGCGTTGGTCCCGGGGCGACCTCGCCCTCTTCGGCCTTGCGTACACGGCGGGGACGGGGGATGCCTCGGACCTTCTCGACGCCATCTTCCATACGCCTTCGGCCTCCTCGGGCGCCCAGAACACATCCGGCTACTCGAGCTCCGCATTCGACCAGCTCGTCGACGACTCCGGGCGCATCCTCGATCCCTACGAGAGGCGCCGGTTGATGATCGAGGCGCTCGCGATCCTGCGGGAGGATCTCCCGGCGATCCCGCTCGTCGTCCGGTCCAACCTCTACGCCGTGAGCGACGAGATCACCTGGACGGCCCGGCAGGACCGCAGGGTGAGAGCCCAGGACATGCGGCCGCGCTCCGGGCCCTGACCTCGCTCCCATCGTCGCCGGTCAGGATCGCGAGCGGCCCTCACTTTCCGACGGCTGCAGCCATCCGGTCCCGGTTGCGCACGAAGACCTCGAGCCGGGCGTCGGAGACCCTTTTCGCGATCTCGACGGCCTTCTCGTAGCTGGCGAGAGCCTCCGCCTTCTTTCCGTCCGTCTCCAGCGCCTCTCCGAGGCTGTCGTGGACATTCGCCGAACCCGGGAAGAGCTCGACGTTCCAGCGGAAGAACGGGAGGGCGCCCCTGACATCCTTCCGGAGCAGGCGCTGGTACGCGATCTGGTTCACGGTCAGCTCCGGCACCGGAATGGCGTATCCGAACCGCTCCGAGAGTTGCCCATAGTGCCTTTTCAGGTCGTCCACCGTCCCCGGGTAGCCCCCTGCATTCCGGTCCCGCGGAAGGCGCCAGCCCTCGAAGATCTTCCGAAGGCCGTGGTAGTGCGACCGGAGGACGACGCTACCGTGGTCTTCGTCGGCCATGAGCTCCGCGCCCCAGGCGAACCCCGAGGCCTTCGCGCGCTTCAGGAGCTTCCCGAGCTGCTGGAACCGGGTCGGGGACGGATCCCCCTCCTCCTCGTCGGCCATCGTGACGAAGAGGGTGTAGCGAAGCTCCTTCCGGCTCTCGAGGAACTTCGCCGTCCGGCCGAGGATGACGTCGTCGTCCCAGGCGAGGGCCGGCGACGCGGCGATCGACGCGTTGAAGAGCCCGGGCTTCTCGACGAGCGAGGTGAGCGCGAAGAGCCCGCCCAGGGAATGCCCCGCGAAGATGCGATAGGGGGCGGTCCGGTACGTTCCCTCGACCCAGGGGATGAGCTCCTTCTCGAAGAAGTCGAGGAACCTCGGGGCTCCGCCGCTGCTGTCGATCGGGACGCGCGTCCCGTCGGCCCGCTGGCCGTAGCCCTTCGTCGGGGTCAGGTCGCGCGTCCGGTCGGTGTTCGTCACGCCGACGAGGATCACGTCCGGCATCAAGCCGTTTCGGACCAGGAAGTCGACCGTGCCTCGCGTGTGGAGGAGATGCCCGTCCCCGTCGGTCAGGTAGAGGACCGGGAATCGCCCCTTCCCCTGGTCGTAGCCGCGCGGGGTCGAGACGAGGATCGTTCGTTCCTCCCCCAGGATCCTCGAGGTCAGGCTCACGGCCTCGGCGTTCGTGATCGGCTCGACCGCCGGAGCAGCGCAAGCCAGAACGAGGGTGACGACGACCGTCAGGACCCGGGCGATGGCTTCGTGCATGACACTCCTCACTCGTCACGACCGCCAGGGACAGCGCGTCGAGCAGCCCCGGAGGATCTCCTTCCGCTACGGCCCGGACGTCCGATTTGTTTCCCGGAGGTTCCCCGCCCGCCGGCTCCGCCCTCTCACCCCCCCGACACCAGCAGCACGACCGCGAGACGGTCCGCCGGCTTCAGGGGGGTGCCGAGCCCGGCGAGGGAACGGAGGTCGCTTCCGTTCAGGAAAAGGCTCGCCCCGCGCCGCGGCTCGTTGCGCTCGTCGAGGAAGAGGCGCGCCACGGCAGGATGGCTGTCGCGCAGCGAGGCGAGGGCGAGGGCGACCGTCTCGCCCTCCGCTACCAGCTCGCCAACCCCTCCGGCGGCGCGGTGGAGCGGTGCGGGAAGCGTCACGAGGATGGTGGGCATGGCGCTGCGCTCCGCCGAGGAACCTACCACCCGCCACCGGGCTGTCAATGCCGGGACGTACGCCGCTTCTGGCCTGCGACTCGCCCGGCTTCCGCTCGT
>CALBDV010000058.1 GCA_937927565.1 uncultured Holophagales bacterium | reverse complement strand
AAGCTCGACAGAGACGGAATCGTGGCCCGCGCCGCGCAGGAGCTGCGCGACGGGATGTACGTCAATCTCGGCATCGGGATGCCGACCCTCGTGGCGAACCGGGTGCCGGCGGGCATGGAAGTCATCTTCCAGTCGGAGAACGGCATCCTCGGAATGGGCGCCTACCCGACGGAGGCCGAGGTCGACGCCGACCTCATCAACGCCGGCAAGGAGACGGTCACCGTCATCCCCGGCGCCGCGTTCTTCTCCTCCGCCGACTCGTTCGCGATGATCCGCGGCGGCCACATCGACCTCTGCATCCTCGGCGCGATGCAGGTCGACGCCGAGGGGTCGCTCGCGAACTGGATGATCCCCGGACGCCTCGTGAAGGGGATGGGGGGCGCCATGGACCTCGTCGGCGGGGCCCGCCGCGTCATCGTCGTCATGGATCACGTTGCGAAGAACGGGGACCGCAAGGTCCTGAACCGCTGCAACCTTCCCTTTACGGGCAAGCGCTGCGTTCACCGGATCGTCACCGATCTCGCCGTCCTCGACGTGAAGCCCGGCGGGGCGGGCCTCGTCCTCGTCGAGCGGGCGCCGGGCGTGACCGTCGAGGAGATCCTGGCGGCGACCGAGCCGCCCCTCGAGATCACGGGCGACGTTCCCGAGATGAAGCTCTGAAGTCCCGGCGGCCCGGGGCGCACCTTCCGCCGCGGCGGCGGACCCTCGCGGTCGCCGCCGTGGCGCTGTTCCTGCTCGCGGCGCCCGCCGCCGGACAGTCCTCCTTCGAGAGCGACCCCTTCGCCTCGCGTTTCCGCGAGCGGCCGAACCTGGACATCCGCTTCCGCGCTCCCGAGGCGGGCGGCGTCATCAAGGTGAGCGTCTCCGACGGCAAGGGGGGCCGGCAGAGCCTTCTCTCCGAGAGCGTCTACGAGGTCCAGGCCCCGAAGGGGGGCGTCGTCACTCTCGAGTATCAGGACATCCGCCTGACGGCCGACTACGTGAGGGCTGACAGGAAGACGAAGGTGGTCGTGGCGGAGGGAGACGTCGTCCTCGAGCAGGGGCCCTCCCGCCTGACGGGCCTGCGCCTCGAGCTCGACCTCACCGACAAGACCGGCGTCCTCACGGACGGGCAGGCCGAGCTCGCCGGGATCTTCGTGCGCGGCGCGACCCTGGCGAAGTCGGGGGCGCGGACCTTCGTGATCCGCGACGGCACCATCACCGCCTGCGAGGGGGAGGACCCGGCGTGGAAGTTCGAGGTGAAGGACGGTGCCGTCACCCTCGACGACTACGCGAAGCTGAAGACGGTCGTCTTCCGCCTCGGCGGCATCCCGCTCCTCTACACCCCGTACCTCCTCTGGCCCGCGCTCCGCGACCGTGCCTCGGGCTTTCTGATCCCGGGCATCGGCTACAGCAGCAGGCGAGGCGGCTGGCTGGGCCTGTCGTACTACCAGGTCCTGGGGCGGTCGGCCGACGCGACGATCACGACCGACCTCTACACGAAGAAGTACTTCGGTCTCGGCACCGAGCTGAGGCTCCGGCCAAGCGAGGGGACGAGCTTCGCGGGCACGTACTACACCGTCATCGACCCCAACCAGGAGTGGCAGTGGAAGACGGCCGGTTCCATCGTGGCCGACGACCTCGCACCCCGGACCCGGGCCGTCGTGAACTGGGTGAACTACTCCGACATCGCGTTCTTCCAGACCTACGACCGCGACTTCGCCCTGACCTCGACCCGGACGGTGGGGCAGAAGGCCTTCGTCACCCGTTCCGAGGGGCCCGTCGCCTTCAACCTCCGCCTCGAGAGGGAGACGGCGCTCTACGGCCCGACCGAAGTCGTCCTGGAGAGGAAGCCGGTCCTCGAGGCGCGCCTCAGGCCGACGGGGCTCTTCGGCAACGCGGTCTTCGTCGAGGCGCAGACCTCGGGCGGCTTTCTCCGCTCGATCCGGCCCCCGGGCCAGCCTTCCGGGGACTACGCGCGCTTCGACCTCTTCCCGAAGGTCTCGGCCCCCCTGTCGCCCGTTCCCTGGCTCTCGCTCAACGCCGAGGCGGGCTACCGGTTCACCCAGTACGGGGCGTCGGTCGCGACCGACGGACGGACTCTCGCGGACGAGCCCTACGCGCGGGTCACGGCGCTGGCCGGCCTCGAGCTCGTGGGTCCCTCCTTCGCGCGCGTCTTCGACGTGAAGTGGGGGAAGTTCACGAAGCTCAAGCACATCCTCGAGCCGCGGGCCGACTACCAGTACCAGACCGACCCGGGGGACCTCTCGCGCACGCCGGTCTTCGACGAGGTCGACACGATCCTGCCGTCCCACGCGGTCCGCTACGGTCTCGTCCAGCGGCTCCTCGGCAAGGAGAAATCCGGCGCCTCGCGCGAGATCGCCTCCCTGGAGTTCTCCCGCCTCCACTACTTCGAGCTCCCCGTGGGCGCCCCGGCGACCATCAGCAACGATTCCCCGCTCGACGCCGTCCTCCGGGTCAACGCGGGGCCGGAGCTCAACTTCGACGCGCGCACGACCTGGGACATCGATGCCGGAGTCGTCACCTCCACGAGCCTCTCGGCGAACCTCGGCTCGGCCGCCCGCTCCCTCCGTTTCTCCTACTACGACAGCCGGCCCGTCGGTTCTCTCCAGCCCTCGACCCAGCTGAGGTTCGGCGGTGGGACGAAGATCCTGCCGAAGCAGCTGCGCCTCGACGTCGAGGCCAACTACGACATAGCGCAGGGCCGGATGCTCGAGTGGCGGAGCCTCCTGACCTGGGAGGCGTCGTGCTTCAAGATCCTCGGCGAGTATCGGGACCTGCGCCTCGGCGCGGTCCCGACGCGCGACTTCCGGATCGGGCTCAACCTGAAGAACATCGGCAGCTTCCTCGACTTCACGGGGCGCGTCTCGAACTGAGCCGCGGCCGGGGCGTGGGCGGCGACGCGGACTAGACTTCCCGGGGACTGGAGGGGCCGGTGGAGATGGGGAACGGCATGACGGAGCTGATCCTGGGCGCGGGGGGCATGCTCGCGCGGGGTCTCGCGGGCGAACGGCCCCACGCCCGCTCGCTCGGCATCGGCGAACTCGACATCACAGATGGCGAGAGCCTCGCTCGGGCGATCGTTCCGGGCGTGGGCATCGTCTGGAATGCCGCCGCCGACACCCGCGTCGACCTGGCCGAAACCGACCCGTCCCACCTCGCGGTCAACGACGTTGCCGTCGGCGAGATCGCGCGTCTCTGCCGCGACGCGGGCGCGCTCCTCGTCCACGTCTCGACCGACTACGTCTTCGACGGCAGCACGGGCCGGGCCTGGCGGGAAGACGACCCGGTCGCCCCGCTCAACGCCTACGGGCGAGGGAAGCTCGGAGGCGAACGCCGTGCCCTCGCGAGCGGAGCCGAGGTCCTGATCGTCCGGACCTCCTGGTCCTTTGCGCCGGGGGGCGTCAACTTCGTCGATACCATGCTGAACCTCGCCGCCTCGGGGAAGACCGAGCTGAAGGTCGTCGACGACCAGCGTGGCCGGCCGACGTTCGCGCCCGACCTCGCCCGCGCGCTCGGGAGGCTCGTCGCCGTCGGGGCCCGCGGCGTCGTCCACTTCGCCAACGCCGGCGAGACCACCTGGTACGGCCTCGCGAAGGAGACGCTGGCGCGAGGCGGATTCCCGCACGTGCGGCTCGTCCCCTGCAGGACGGCCGAGTTTCCCCGCCCGGCGGCCCGGCCGGCGAATTCGGTTCTCGACACGTCGCTCTACGAACGGCTGACGGGCGGGGCGCCCCGTCACTTCACGGAGGCCCTCGACGAGCACCTGAGGCTCCGAGCGGAGGCTGCGGCGACTTGAGGCTTGAAGCCACCGAGGCGAAACGGAAGGCCGTCCACGTCGGGATGGCCGCCTTCGCGCTCCTCCTTCGCTGGCTCGACTGGAGGGGAGCCGCGCTCTGCGCCCTCGGCGCCTTCGCGTTCAACCTCCTCGTCCTCCCGCGCCTCGGAGGGAGCGCGCTCTTCCGCGGCGACGACCGTGCCCGCGGCTACCCGGTCGGCATCCTGCTCTATCCGCTCGTCGTTCTCGCGCTCGTCCTGCTCTTCCCGCACCGCCTCTCCCTCGCGGCGGCGGGTTGGGGCTTCCTCGCGTTCGGCGACGGCTTCGCGACGCTCTGTGGCGTCACGCTCGGCGGACCCCGCCTTCCCTGGAACGCGAAGAAGAGCTGGAGCGGTTTCGCGGGCTACGTCCTCTTCGGCAGTCTCGGCGCCATGGCCCTCTCCTCGTTCGTCGCGGGGCGGGGACCGTCGCCCGCCGAGGGCGCGGCGTTCTTCCTCGCCGGCCTCGTCGGAGCCGCCGTCGAGAGCCTCCCCTCGGAGCTGGACGACAACCTCGTTCCGCCGCTCGCGGCGACGGGAGCCCTGGCGGCCCTCTTTGCGGCGCTCCCGAACGCGCATTCCCTCCTGTCTCCCACCGCGCTTCGCCAGCTCGCCCTCGGCCTCGCGGTGAACGCTTTCCTCTCGAGCGCCGCGGCGCTCCTCCGCGTCGTCCGCCCGTCCGGCGCGCTCGCCGGCGGCCTCGTCGGGACCCTCGTTCTCGGCCTCGGAGGCTGGGAGGCCTACGCGCTCCTCTGGGTCTTCTTCGCCGGAGGGACGCTGACGACCCGCTTCGGCCGCAAGCGCAAGGAGGCGATGGGGAAGGCCGAGGAGGCGGGCGGGCGCCGCGGGGCCGCGAACGTCCTCGCGAACTGCTCCGTCGCGGCCTTCCTCGTCGCCTGCGCGGCGCTGACGCCCGGCTCCTCCGCGCTGCTCCTCCTCGCCGCCGCAGCGGCTTTCGCCACGGCCCTCATGGACACCGTCGGAACCGAAGTGGGGCAGGCACTGAAGACGCCGACCGTCCTCCTCCCCGACTTCCGCCGCGTCCCGCCCGGGACCGACGG
>CALBDV010000057.1 GCA_937927565.1 uncultured Holophagales bacterium | reverse complement strand
TGTCGGCCTCGTCCTTGAGGTCGTTGTAGCCGATGGCGTCGTCGAGGAGGGCGTTCACGAAGACGACGCGCGCCGACCGCGCGATACCGCTCTCCGGGAGCCGCGCCGCGAGGTCGGCGACGACCGACAGGCCGCCGAGGCCCGAGTCGGTGACGACGATCGTCACGTCAGGCCGGGCCTTAACTGCCTCGGCGAACGACGACGCTCTCTTCGTACCCGTGGCGCAACCGGACAGGGACAGGAAGACAAGCGCGAATACCGCGAACGCTCTCCGGAGGTGGTTCATCTTTCTCTCCCGCGCCGCCGGCTCGGTCGCCGACGACCGCACGAGGATAGTGGACGGACGAAAGGTCCATCCTCCGCACCGCGCCGGTCCTGATGCGGGTCCTGTCGATCGCCGGCACCGCGGCGCTCGTCGACTGGGACCGGACGGCGGACCTGGCGTCGATCACCGTACCCGCCCTCGTGATGGGCGCGACGCGCGACACGATGGACCCGGCGCATCTCGAGGAAATGGCGCAGTGCTTTCCCCGCGGCCGCTACCACCACTGCCCCGAGGGAAGCCACCTGGCGATCTACGACGACCAGAAGAGCTGGTTCGAGGGGGTCCTCCGGTTCCTGCGGGACGTCGACTCGGGGGCGTTCCAGCTCCGCGAGAGGCACCGGCCTCTACCCTTCCGGCGTGGTAGCTTTCCCATCGACCCGACTCGGGGAGGTGAATCATGTCCACCGCTGCCAAGCACTACCTGACCCCGGAGGAGTACCTCGCCATCGAACGGTCGGCCGAGACGAAGAGCGAGTACTTCCAGGGAGAGATGTTTGCGCTCGCGGGAGCGGGCTATGCGCACAACCTCCTCGTCTCGAAGCTGATCCAGCTGCTGGCTCCCGACGCGAACATGCGCGGCTGTAAGGTCCTCCCGAGCGACATGAGGGTGAAGATCAGCGAGCTCGGCAAGTACACGTATCCCGACGTGACGGTCACTTGCGGCAAGGCCGAGCTCGAGGACGGGCACGGCGACACCCTCCTGAATCCGTTCGTCATTTTCGAGATCCTCTCCGAGTCGACCGAGCGGTACGACCGGGGGACGAAGTTCGCGCACTACCAGAAGCTCCCGAGCCTGAGGGTCTACGTCCTCGTTGCCCAGGACAGGCCGCGCGTCGAGGTCTACACGCGCCAGGACGGCGGCTTCTGGCGGTACGAGGCATTCGAGGGGCCGGAGGCGCTGGTCGCGCTCGAGCCGCCGGGTTCCCGGTTCACGCTCGCGCAGTTGTACGAAGGGATCCTGACGGTGCCGGAGACCGACACAACTTCAGCCGGCTCCTGATTCGTCCCTCCTTCGCTTCAGGCCCGGTCGGCGCTCTGCTGTCGCACCCGAATCGTGCCCGGGACCGGAAGGAGTCGCTTGTCGGCGCCGGGCCGGGCGCTGTTCATCGCTCCGTCCGCGTCGCCGCCAGCCCTGCTCCCCGCGCCGGCCTTCCGAGCGCCGCCGCCACGGTCACGGCCAGCGCCAGAAGCGCCGAGACGAGCGCCACTACCCCGCTCCACCCGGCGCGCGCGAAGACGAGCCCGCCGAGCGTGCCGACCGCGCTCGAACCCGCGTAGTAGGCGAGAAGGTAGTGCGCCGACGCGGCGGCCGTCTCCACTCCGCCCCGGTGGGCGACGCCGGTCGAGGCAACGGCGTGGGCGGTGAAGAAGCCGAGAGTGAAGAGGGCGAGGCCGAGGAGCTTGAGCGGCAGCGGGACGAGGAGCGTCGCGACCGCCCCCGCGAGCTGAAGGAGCGCCCCGGCCATCAGGACCCGCGGCCTTCCGACGCGATCCGAGAGGCGCCCGGCGACCGGCGAGGTGAAGACCCCGACGGTGTAGAGAAGAAAGACCCAGGAGACCACGGACGGAGAAAGCTCCCAGGGCGGCCCCTCGAGGGAGAAGGCGAGGTAGTTGTAGACGGTGACGAAGCTCCCCATGACGAGGAACCCCATCGCGTAGAGGCCGAGGAGGACCGGGTCGCGGCCGCTCGCGACGAGGCCGCGGAGAATCGCGGCCCGCTCGAAGGGGCGGGGCCGGAACCGCCGCGAGGGCGGAACGTTCCTCGCGAACCAGACGGCCAGGACGAGGTCGATGAGGGCGAGGCCCCACAGGCCTCCCTTCCAGCCGAGGTGCGCGGAGAGAAGCCCAACGACGAGGCGACCCACCATCCCGCCCACCGCGTTCCCCGCGATGAAGAGCCCCATCGCGGCGCCGGCCCGCCTCGGCTCGACTTCCTCGGAGAGGTAGGCCATGGCGACCGCGGGCACGCCCGCGAGGGCGAGCCCCTGCACGGCCCGGAGGAAGACGAGGACGGGGAACGTCGGCGCGAAGGGGACGATCAGGCCGAGGAGCGCGGCGAGGACGAGCGCCACGCGGAGGACCCCGACCCGGCCCTTCGCGTCGGAGAGGGGCGCGGCCACGACCATCCCGAGCGCGAGGGCGAACGTCGCCGCGGAGAGCGAGAGGCTGGCCCCGGCCGGCGAGAGGCCGAACGCCCCGGCGATGAGAGGCAGGACCGGCTGGGTCTCGTAGAGGAGCGAGAAGGTGACGAACCCCGCGGCGAAGAGCTCGCTCCCCGTCGCCGCAGGAGGTTCGCCCGCAGGCTCTCCGGCTCGGCTCACGGGTCCGGCCGGCCCCTCGTCACGCGATCGCGGCCATCGTTCGCGCGACGATCTCCCCGGCCTCCGTCACGTCCGCGTCGTCGACGTCGAGGTGCGTGACGAAACGGATCTTCCACGGCGACTCGGCGAGGCAGAGGGCTCCGGCTTCGGAGAAGAGCCTCGCGACCTCGGCGGCACGGCGGCCCGAGGGCCGCGTGGAGACGAAGACCATGTTCGTCTCCACCGCGCGGAGATCGACCGAGAGGCCGGGGACCGTCGCGAGCCTCTCGGCGAGGGCGTGGGCACGGCGGTGATCCTCCGCGAGGCGGGAGACGTTGTTGCGGAGCGCAAAGAGCCCCGCTGCGGCCAGGAGGCCGGCCTGGCGCATCCCGCCGCCGAGCATCTTCCGCGCCCGGCGGGCCCGCTTGACGAACTCGGCCGGGCCGGCGAGGACCGAGCCGACCGGCGCGCCGAGCCCCTTCGAAAGGCAGAGGCTGACCGAGTCGAACGGCGCGGCCAGCTCGGCAAGCGAGCGGACGCTCGCGACTGCGGCGTTCGCGACCCGCGCGCCGTCGAGGTGGAGGGCGAGACCGTGACGGTCGCAGAACAGGCGCACCGCCAGGGTCCCCGCGGGGTCGAGGACGCGGCCGCCGCAGTGGTTGTGCGTGTTCTCGAGGGCGACCACGCGGGTCCGGGCGTTGTGCGGGTCCTCCCCCGTGTGGACGAACTCCTCCATCGTCTCCGGGTCGAGCATCCCGTCCTCGGAGGCGAAGGTGTGCGTCTGGAGCGACCCGATCACCGCGGCGCCCGCCCGCTCGTAGAGGAGGATGTGGCTCCGCTCGTGGAGGAAGACCTCGTCGCCCCGCTCCGTCCACGCCAGGAGCGCCGCCTGGTTCGACATCGTCCCCGACGGAACGTAAAGCCCCGCGGCCTTCCCGAGCATCTCCGCCGAGACCTCCTCCAGCTCGCGGACCGTCGGGTCGTCGCCGAAGACGTCGTCTCCGACCACAGCCTCGGCCATCGCCACCCGCATCGCAGCCGACGGCCGCGTCACCGTGTCGCTCCTCAGGTCGATCGCGCGCATCCGCATCTCCTCCGGGGAGGACGGTAGCACCGGCGCGTGGACGCAGCGGAACGGGACGGTGGAGCGCCGTCCCGTTCCTTCCCGTCAGCTCAGGCGGTCACCGGCATCGGCGCCATCGCGATGACCGAGAAGTGGGCCCCCTGGTCGTCGCGCAGGACGGCGAATCGCCCGACGTTCGGGATGTCCATCGGCGGGACGACCGCCCCTCCGCCGAGCGCGGCAGCCTTCGCAGCGGCCGCATCGCAGTCGCCGACGAAGAAGTAGGGCATCCAGTGGGGCGGGACGTCGCCCCACCACTCCCCTTTCATCGGGAGGAGCCCGCCGATCGCCTGATCCCCGCGGTAGAGCTCGTAGTACTCGACCGTCGACGTCTCCGAGCTCTTCGTCGTCCAGCCGAAAAGGCCCCCGTAGAAGTCCTTCGCGCCGTCCGGGTCCTTCGTGACGAGCTCCGTCCAGCAGAGCGTGCTCTCCTCGCCGACGAGGCGCGCCCCGATGTGCCCCCGCGCCTCCCAGAGCGCGAAGACGACTCCGCCCGGGTCCATGACGACTGCCATCCGGCCGATCCCCATGACGTCGAACGGGCCGTGGAGGACCTTCCCCCCGAGCTCCGTCGCCTTCGCCGCCGACGTGTCCGTCGAAGCTGTCGAAATGTACGTCATGAAGTACGAGGGGATCCCCTCTCCCTTCTCCTTCTCGCTCAGCGTCCGGAGCGCGGCCACGTCCAGACCCCTCAGCTGCAGGAAGGTGTAGCTCCCGCCGGACGAGGGGGCGTCGACGGGGGTCCAGCCGAAGAGGCCGGAATAGAACGCCTTCGCCTTCGCCGAGTCGGGGGTCGCCAGCTCGGGCCAACAGAAAGAACCGGGCAGCAGCTCCGTGCGCTCGGACATGGGGAATCCTCCTTCCGGTGTGACCTGATCCTACGCGAAAGCGGCCCCGGGTTTCCGGTTCCCGCTCGAAGCGTCCCCCGATTTCGCCTCCGGCCCCGTCCCGGTCTAGGCTACGGGCCGGAGGCTCCCATGCCCGCTGGAAAGCTCCCCCTCGCCGCCTTCGTCGACGCCGCCCGCGGCACGGTCCCCGCCGACCTCGTCTTCCGGAACGCCCGTGTCGTCAACGTCCTGACGGGCGAGATTCACGAGGAGACGGTGGGCGTCGCGGGAGACCGGATCCTCGGCTTCGGCCCCTACCGCGCGGCTCGCCCCGAGGACGAGATCGACCTGAAGGGCGCCTTTCTCGCGCCCGCCTTCTGGGATGCGCACATCCACATCGAGTCGACGATGACGACGCCTCCCGTCTTCGCGCGCCTCGCCGCCGCGCACGGCACGGCCGCCGTCGTCACCGACCCGCACGAGATCGCGAACGTGAGAGGCGCCGAAGGGCTCGACGCGTTCCTGGCCTCCGCGGCAGACCTCCCTGTCGAGGTCCACGTCATGCTCCCCTCGTGCGTCCCGGCGACGCACCTCGAAACCGCCGGAGCAACGCTCGGCGCCCACGACCTCGCCGCTTTCTACGGGCGGAAGAACGTCCTCGGCCTCGCCGAGATGATGAACGTCCCCGGCTTCCTCTTCGGCGACCCCGGCGTCCGCGCCAAGGTCGAGGACGCCGCCTCCCGCGGGCTCCCGATCGACGGCCACTCGCCGCTCCTCACCGGCCTCGACCTCAACGCCTACATCGGCGCCGGCATCCGCACCGACCACGAGTGTCTCGGCCGCGACGAGGCGACCGAGAAGGTACGGCGCGGCATGTCGATCTGGATCCGAGAGGGGACCGCCGCAAAGAACCTCGACGACCTCCTCCCGCTCGTCACGCCGCAGAACTCCGAGCGCTTCGCCTTCGCCACCGACGACCGCCACCCGTGGGACCTCCTGACCCACGGCCACGTCGACCACCACGTCCGCCGCGCCATCGCGATGGGCCTCGACCCGGTCCTCGCGTTCCGGCTCGCGTCGTGGTCGTGCGCACGGCACTACGGCTTCCGCGACCGCGGGGCGATCGCACCGGGCTTCCGCGCCGACCTCGTCACCTTCGCGGCCCTCGAGGACGTGAGGCCCGACCTCGTCGTCCTCGGCGGCCGGCGCGTCGCCGAGGGCGGAAGGCTCCTCGTCGACGTCCCCTCGCGCGGCATCTCCGAGGGTCCCTCGTTCCGGCTCGACGGCTTCGACGCCACGCGCCTCCGGCTCGCGGCCGCGCCCGGCGCGCGCGTCCGCGTCATCGAGGTCCACCCCGGCTCGCTCGCCACCGGCTCGTCCACGGACGAGGCCCTCGTCGTCGACGGCGGCGCCGCCGCCGACCCGTCGCGCGACCTCGCCAAGCTCGCCGTCGTCGAGCGGCACCGCGGCACGGGCAACGTCGGCGTCTCCTTCGCGCGCGGCTTCGGCCTCGCCCGCGGCGCCATCGCCTCCTCCGTCGCCCACGACTCGCACAACGTCGTCGTCTGCGGCTGCGACGACGCCTCCATGGAGACCGCCGTCCGCAGGGCCGCCGAGATCGGCGGCGGCATCGTCGTCGCGAACGGCGCGCAGGTCCTCGCCGAGGTGCCGCTCCCCGTGGCGGGCCTCATGTCCAACTCGCGGATGGAGGACGTCGACCTCGCCGAGCGCCGGGCGAACGAGGCGACCCGCGCCCTCGGCACTTCCGTCGACCACCCCTTCATGACCCTCGCCTTCCTCGCGCTTCCGGTCATCCCCGAGCTGAAGCTGACGGACAAGGGGCTCGTGGACGTGAAGCAGTTCGCCCACGTCTCACCGTTCGCCTGAATCACAGGTCGGGGACCCGGGATCGAGCCTCGGGCCCGAGGAAGGAGGCACCCGTGAAGACCCTTCGCTACTCCATCACCATCCAGGCTCCGCGCGAGGCCGTCTGGGCCGCGATGCTCGGGCCCGACACCTACCGGGCCTGGACCGCGCCGTTCTGCGAGGGCTCGTACTACGAGGGGTCGTGGAGCGCAGGCGAGAGGATCCGCTTCCTCGGGCCGAGCGGGGAGGGGATGTCGTCCGTCATCGCTCAGAGTCGCCCCCCCGAGTTCGTGTCGATCAGGCACCTCGGGATGATCAAGGACGGGATCGAGGACACGACGAGTGACGCAGCCACGGCCTGGGCGCCCTCGTTCGAGAACTACGCTTTCGCAGAGGCGAACGGCGCGACCGAGGTGACGGTCGAGCTGCAGATGCCCCCCGACTTCGTTGCCTTCATGGACGAGACATGGCCGAAGGCGCTCGCGAAGCTCAAGTCGATCTGCGAGGACGCCGCGGCCCGCTGAGGGGCCTTCCCGGCCCTGCGAGCGGACGGCGGACGCACCGGCGGGACCTCACTAAGATCGCGGGCGTGATCACCTTCTTCTCGACCCATCACGAACGCCACGCCCCGGAGTACGAGTTCTTCCGGGGTGCGCTCGTTCCCTGTTTCGAGGTTCCCGCGCGGGCGGCGTTCGTTCGCGACGAGCTGATCGCGCGGGGCCACGAGCTGCGGACGCCGACGTACGACAGCGGCCCCCTCCTCCCGCGGGTCCACGCCGGCCGATACCTTGCCTTTCTGGAGTCCGCCTGGAGCCAGTGGCTGGAGGCAGACGCCGCGAACGAGTCCGTCCAGCCCTTTCCTTCGGTGTGGCCCGTCCGGTCGCTGCGCAGCGACGTCGAGCCGGCCGACTTCACGGCCCGGCTCGGGCTCTACTCCATGGACAACGGGACCCCGCTCGTGGCGGGCACCTGGGCCGCGGCAAAGGCCGCCGCCGACGCGGCCGCCAGCGCGGCCGCGCTCGTCGGCTCGGGCACGCGAAGCGCCTTCTGCGCGACGCGACCTCCCGGCCACCACGCGGGGGCCGATTTCATGGGCGGCTACTGCTTCCTGAACAACGCCGCGATCGCGGCGGAGGCGCTCCGGGCCGGCGGCTGCGACCGGGTCGCCATCCTCGACGTCGACTACCACCACGGAAACGGAACGCAGAGCATCTTCTATCGTCGCTCCGACGTCCTCTTCGCGAGCATTCACGGCGATCCGCGCACCGAGTACCCCTTCTACCTCGGGCACGCCGACGAGACCGGCGAGGGACCGGGCGACGGCTTCAACCTGAACCTGCCCCTGCCCCCCGGCACCACGGCCGAAGAGTGGTTCTCCGCGCTCGAAGTGGCTTGCGCCCGAATAGGGGGGTTTGCGGCCGACGCCCTCGTCGTCTCGCTCGGCCTCGACACGTACGCGGGCGACCCGATCTCGAAGTTCGCGCTCCAGGTCACCGACTTCCGTCGCCTGGGCACCCGCCTCGCACGGCTCGGTCTTCCCACGGTTCTGGTCCTCGAGGGCGGCTACGCGACGATGGAGCTGGGCGCGAACGCGGCGAACGTCCTGGACGGCTTCGAGGGGACCTGACCGGAAGAGAGGCGGCCGGGGGGGCAGTCCGCCCCGGTGGGAGGCGCGTCGTTAGGTCGGCTCGCACCGGGTCACTCTCTTCGGGGAATCGTCTCGTTGAAGTGCCTCGCGCCGTGGGTCGCCCTCCTCTCCGCCGTGGGCTGCGCCACGGGCACGGAGGTTGCCGGGCGCGTCCGGACGTGGACCGGCCCCAGGGCCGTTGCGTGCGGCTTCGTCGCCCCGGGCGCGGACCCGTCCGCCGCCGACGCCTGTGCCTTGTCGGCCTACGAGCGGGGGGTTCCCTTCTGGGTCCGGTACGGCGGCTGCGGCTGCGATACCTTCAGCGAGACCGTCTTCCTCCGCACCGCCGAGGGCCGCCTCCTGACGATCCGCTACGAAGCCGATCCCGAAACGCGTTCCTCCCGATTCGGCCCCCGGCTGCACCTCGCCGAAGCCGAGTGCTCGCCCCTCGTCCTCCAGGTGGCTCCCGGGCAGCAGCGGCTCACGTGCCTCGACGACCGCGTCGCCGGGAAGCCCGGACCGCGGCTCGACCAGGCTCGTTGCGCTCTCGCGAGCCCGCCCTGACCCGGGGCCAGGGCCGGGGCCAGCTCCCGTCGAACCCTGACGACCCGTGACGAGCGGCACGGCCCGACCGCCCTCGGACGTGCTAAACGGTCAGCCAAAAGGAGCACGGAAAATGCAGACTCGCATCGACGTCCGCGCGGTACCCATTCCTCAAGGCGTGGCGGACCTTGCCGGCGCCCATCACCTCTTCGTCGTCTGGACGGGAGCGGACGGCAAGGAATACTTCCTTCGCGGAGGGCCCGGTAACCCGAAGCTCGGGCCGCTCGACGAGGATTCGATGGGCTTCAAGGCCATTCACTGTCTCTGGGGCCCCTACGTCCCCGGGTCGATCGACTACAACCCCACCGCGAAGTCCGTCACCGTCGCCACCGGCTACAGGCAGGAGAGCTACCAGAAGATGGTCACCGCCTGCCAGACCATCACGTTCATGGGCATCGGCTACAGGCCGACGGGTCCCAACAGCAACACGGTCGCCCGGACCCTCCTCGCGGTGCTCAACATTCCCCCGAAGAAGCCGGACGTCCTCACGCCGGGCTGGGACCTTCCGCCGCTCGTACGATGACGAGCCCCTCGCTCCGCGAGGAGGCGATCGGCTTTCTGACCCTCGTCGCCGCGGGGAGGACCCGGGAGGCCGACGAGAGTCACGTCGGACGGACCGTGCCCTAGACCTCCATCGACGAGAACGGGATATTCTGAACGCGGGGTAACCACCCGGATAACGATGAAGTACCTTCCTCGCCTCTTCGAGAACAACCGGGCCTGGGCCGCCGAAGTGCTCCGGAACGACCCCGCGTTCTTCACCCGGCTCTCCCGCCAGCAGGCGCCGTCGTACTTCTGGATCGGCTGCTCGGACAGCCGCGTGCCGGCGAACCAGATCGTCGGCCTCATGCCGGGCGAGATGTTCGTCCACCGGAACGTCGCCAACGTCTTCGTCCACAGCGACCTGAACGCCCTTTCGGCCCTCCATTTCGCCGTCGCGGTGCTGCGCGTCTCGCACGTCATCGTCTGCGGCCACTACGGCTGCGGCGGCGTCCTCTCCGCGCTCCGGGGCGACCGGTACGGCCTCGTGGACAACTGGCTGAGGCACGTCAGCGACGTCCGCGACAAGCACCTGACGCGACTCGGGCCGCGGGGGACCGAGGCGGAGGAGCACGATCGCCTCTGCAGACTGAACGTCGTCGAGCAGGTCCTGAACGTGACCAACACGACCGTCGTCCGCGACGCCTGGGCGCGCGGCCAGTCGCTCTCCGTCCACGGCTGGATCTACGGCATCGAGGACGGTCTCCTCGAGGACCTCGAGATCACCGGGACGAACGAGGCCGAGGTCTCCGCCACCTACGCCAGGGCGGTCGTGGCCCTCGCCGGGCTCAGTAGTACTCCTTCAGCACCAGATTCCTCTCCGTCCCGTCCGCCAGGGTGACTCGAACCTCCGTCCCCGCCTTCGCCTCGGCCCACTTCGAGAACGCCTTCCCCCAGTCCGCGCCGGCGGGCTCACCGTCGAGGGCGGCGATTCGTTCGCCCTCCTTCCAGCCGGCCTCGGCGGCCGGGCTTGCGGGCGCGACGAAATCAACCGTGAGGGCGCCGTCGGCCCACTGAAAGCCGAGCCCGCTCTTGTCCTTCGGGAACGGTGCGCCGAGGTCCGGACCGGGTTCGAGCCAGAGGCAGGAGCGGGAGTAGTCGAAGACGACGCGGAACCGCGAGAGGATGCCTGCGCCGAGGTTCCCTTCCTGCCGCTTCGTGTCGAACGCGCCGCGGACGTCGCTCGCCTGGAAGGCGGACGGCACGTTCCGAAGCTCGTACCCCGCGATCGTCACCGAGCGGAGAGTCGCGACCTTCATGGTCGTGGCGCCCCCGACGCCGCCGGAGCGCCTCTCGGAAACGGGTCGGCCCGTCAGGAATCCGCGCTCGTCGGCGTAGTGCCGATAGACCGAGAGGGCTCCTCCCTGCCCCGTGTCGAGGCCGACGACGACGGGCTCGCCCCCCTCGATGGCGAGCTTCAGGCTCTTGTGTCCGTCCTCGGCGGGGATGAGGTCGACCTTCCGGCCCGTGGCGTCGTAGCGGAATGAGGCGGCGTCGAGGAAGCGGATGCGCGAGCCGGGGTAGTCGAGGTCGACGACGAGGGCGTGGAAGAGCTCCTTGCCGAGGATGAGGGGCAGTGGCCGGCCGACCCTCTTCCCCACGCCGGCGAGGTCGATGACCGCCGCCGAGAGCGGACCGATCTCCATCCCCGCGAGCTTCACCGTCACTCCCGAGACGATTCCGGCGCCGACGTTCCCCCCGGTGCCGCGCGCTTCGAGCTCGCCCTCGACGCGAAGACCCAGCCGCTTCGCGAGCGCGCTGTCGAGAACGGTCATTCCGGCTCCCGAGTCGAGGACGATGTCGGTGGCGACGCCGTTGACTTCGCCGAGGAGATAGACCCAGCGCTTCTGGTAGAGGTCGACCGCCAGCCACTCGGTCGCGTTCCGGCCCGCGGGAAGGCGCACGACCGAGGCGCCACGGGACGGCCGCGCGAACAGGGCATCTTCGAGGCCACCGTTGACCGTCACCTTCTCCCACGTCACCGTCTGCGCCTGGCGCGCCGTCTCGCCTTCCGTCTCCTGACGGAATGCGAACCGCAGGCCGTTCACCACGCGGAAATCGGAACGCTTCGCCCAGGTCGTCCGGCCGTCGGCGACGGAGCGGGTCCAGGTCGACTCTCCCGTCTCCGTATCGACGAAGAGGTCGTATTCGTCGCCGCCGGGGTAGGCGAACCGGATCACCGTCCACGAACGGCCCCCCCTCTCTTCCCGCCCCGCGAGACTCGCGACGACCCCCTCACCGCGGAAGTGCCGGCCGAAGGTGCGGGCGAGCGAGCGCCGTTCGGAGTCCTCCTTGTCTCGCCCCATCTCCTCCAGCTGCCCGCTCGCGTTCTGCTCCCAGGCGTCGCCGCCGGCCAGCGTCTCGATGCCCTTCGTCACCTTCAGGTCGACGTCCGTCCTCTGCCGGCCGTCGCGGCGTGCCTGGACGACGAGGGGGCCCGACAGGCCCGAGACCCGGATCGTCCCAGCGAGGGTGACGTCCCTTACAGCGTCGAGGGCCTCCCACCCGCCGAGCCACGCCACGTGTCTCTCGATGACGGCGGCGGCGTCGGGCGAAACCGCCGGCCCCGCGGCGGGAGCCGGCAACGCAAGCAGCGTCGCGGCGGCAACGAGAGGTGAGAGCAGATGTCGAACGCAAGCGGTCGTGTGAGTCATCGGTCTTCTCCGTCGGGTTTGGAAGGGACGGCGCCGCCGGTGCGCTCCTGGAGGCGGCGCAGGCCTGCAGGCCGGCTCGAAAGGAGCGAGATGCCGACGAGGGAGTCGGCACCCAGGAGGGATCCACGCCCCTTCCAGGCGGTGTGGAGGATCTCCATGGCGACGTGGTTGTGGTGGAGACACGAGAGGAACGTGCTGCGGCTCCAGACCGCCTGGTGGACGTTCGCGAGAGGGGCGTCGAAGAGAGCGAGGAGGTGCTCGTCGGCGTCGGCGACGAGGGAGAGCTGCTGGCCGGGCCACCCGGAAAGAGCCCGAGCCGCGTCGGCCTCCGGCACCTCCGCGACTCCCGGGACGTCGAGCGGGGAGTAGACCTTCACGACGACGCGGACGCCGCGCGCAGCGGCGGCGGCGAGATCGGCGGCGAGCGCCTCGAGCGGACCCGGGAAAAGGTCGCCCAGGACGATCTCCCGCGCCCGTCCCAGCATCGCCCGGGCGCGCTCCAGGACCTGGTCGCGGCCGCGAAGGGTATAGACCCGGTCGTCCGCCACGTCGGCGCTCCGGTCGGCGAGCGCTGCGCGGGCCGCCTCGCGCTTCTCGCGGGCGCGCCGCTCGAGTCCCGCGAGGAGCTCGTCGGGCGGGACGGCCCTGACGAGCCGGTTTCCCCCTTCGTCCACCTGCACCGCCCCCTGCTGCACCAGCGAGGCAATGGCCTTGTAGGTGTTTGCCGTCGCCTTGCCGATGGCATGGCTGATGCGGTAGCCGGTGGCCGGCTCCCTCCCGACGAGAAAGGCGTAGACGAGCGCCTCGATCTCGGAGAAGCCTATGCCCTGTAGTGCATTAGAGAGTGTGCCGTCGCCAGTAGTAGTCATCGCAACTAATAAGTTGGGGCGACGTTCGCCCAGTGTCAAGGGAGAGTCGGGAGGATCAGGTTCCACAGTCCGGGTCCCTCCGGGCCAGTTCAGCCGATGACGCTCGTTCCCGCCATGACCGCCGTTGCCGCCCGGCTGCCCGGTAACATCGGGTCGTGGACTACCAGAGAACCCTGCAGGAGATCGCCGACGAGGTGAAACCGCTCGTCGGCCAGGGCCGGGTCGCCGAATACATCCCTCCGCTGGCCCTCGTTCCACCGGACCGCTTCGGGATGGTCGTCCGGACGATTGGCGGCGAGGTCTTCTCCGTCGGGGACGCCGAGGAGCGGTTCTCGATCCAGAGCATCGCGAAGGTCTTCAGCCTGACGCTCGCGATGCGGCTGGAGGGGGATGCCGTCTGGGAGCGCGTCGGCCGCGAGCCGTCCGGCACGGCGTTCAACTCGCTCGTCCAGCTCGAGGTCGAGCGCGGGATCCCGAGGAACCCGTTCATCAACGCCGGCGCGCTCGTCGTCCTCGACCTGGTCCTGAGCCACCAGCCCGACGGGCAGGACCTCGTCCTCGATTTCGTCCGCAGCGCCTGCGCGGACTCCTCCGTCGGCTACGACACGTCGGTCGCCGAGGCGGAACGGGCCACCGGGCACCGGAACCGCGCGCTCGCCCATTTCCTCAAGTCCTTCGGGAACCTGAGGAACGACCCGGACCGCGTCCTCGACGCCTACTTCCTCCTCTGCTCGCTCTCGATGAGCTGTGCCGAGCTGGCCGCCGCCTTCCAGTACCTGGCCGCGGGCGGGTTCGCTGCGGGCGGAGAGCCGATCGCCACGGCGCGTCAGGTGAAGCGCGTGAACTCCGTGATGCTGACCTGCGGCGTCTACGACGAGGCGGGCGACTACGCCTACCGGGTCGGCCTCCCGGCCAAGAGCGGCGTGGGAGGCGGCGTGGTGGCCGTGATGCCGGGCCGGTTCGTGGCGACCGTCTGGTCGCCGGGCCTGAGCGAGAAAGGGAACTCGCTCGCCGGAACGATGGCCCTCGAGCTTCTGACGACGAAGACGGCGCTGTCGATCTTCTGAGTCGATCGGCAACGCCGGCGCCGTCGAGGTCGCACCCGGCTGCCGGGGCACTCCAGTCCAACTGTGATCGTGGACACCGCCCCGGCGCTTCGTCCTTGCAATCGAGATCTCGTCTCCACACATTGCAGTCACCAACAAGTCCGGGAACGAAAGAGGCGAGAAAATGCACTATCGGGCCAAGCCGCCCCTGAACAAGCAGAACCATCCCAACTCCTGCTGGGCAGCGGCGATCGACTCGTTCAGCCGGATCAACTCCGGGATTCCCACCTACCGCGAGCAGGACCTGTACCTCGCGTACGGCGTTGCCTCGAGCGGTTACGGGCTCAACTCCACCAACCTCGCGCGGCTGAAGACGAAAATGGCCACTCACGGCTGCCGCCTGGATCTCGCGGGGACCATCTGCCTGCCGTACGACATCGAGGACAAGCTCCTCAAGAGCCACGTCGTGATCATGTGGTGCGTCGGCGGGTCCGACTGGCACGCCAACCTGGTCTACGGCATCGACAACGCCACGATTTCCGCCATGGAGACGAGAGACGGCAGCTACCGGACGCGGCCCTGGGACCACTACATGAGCGCGAAGGGCCAGTACTTCCTCTGGCGCCCCTGACGCGAGGCGGCTTCCGGAGGTCGAAATCGTCGACTCGGGAGTGGCGGGGCTCGTCCGCGCGGCCGCCAGTTTCCTGGCGCGCCGCGACGTCCGGGCCCCCGTCCTCGCACACGAATCCATCGACACCGTCGGCGACGTCGCGCCGTACTCCGGCCGGGCGTCCTGACGCCGCCCCTACTTCAGGACGAGCGGCACCAGTATCAGGACCCCGGCCGGGATGACGATGCAGGCAGCGACGTTCATCCACAGGCCAGCACGCGCCATCGTGCCGATGGGGACGAGGCCGGAGCCGTAGACGATCGCGTTGGGCGGCGTCGCGACGGGGAGCATGAAGGCCATGCTGCACCCGAGCGCGCAGCCGAGGGCCGGCTCGAGCGGCGAGGCGCCCGCGGCCTGCGCGCTCGCGATGGCCAGGGGAATCAGCATCGTGGCGGCCGCCGTGTTCGAGGTGACCTCGGTGAAGAAGATGGAAAAGACGGTGAAGACGATGGTCAGACCCACCGTCGTCGAGACGCCGGTCGCCGAAACGAGGCCATGCCCGAGCGCCTCCGAGAGGCCCAGGCGGAACATCGCACTGCCGAGCGAGAGCCCTCCGCCGAAGAGGAGCAGCGTCCCCCAGTCGATCTGCGTCGCCTCGCTCCAGGTGAGCGCGCAACGGCGCTCGCTTCCCCCTCCCGGGAGGACGAACAGGAGCGCCGCCCCGAGGACCGCGACCGCCCCCTCCGGAAGCGCGCGACCGAGCGCCGTCGACACCGGATGGCTGGAGCCGAGGACGAGGGACAGGATTCCCGGGGTCACCCAGAGGGTGACGGTGAAGAGGAACGCGACGGTGACGCTCCGCTCTCCGGCGGTCATCGCCCCGGCGGGCGCGGCGGAAACGGGGTTTGCCGGGCCTGCGGGTCTGGTCGCCACGCCACCCCGGAGCGGCACGCCAAGGACCAGGGCCGCGACGCCGATCATCGCCAGCATCACGGGAAGGGCGACGAGAAGCCACGGCACGAACCCGACCTGAATCCCGGCCAGGGACGAGAGCTGCCCGATGGCGACGAGGTTCGGGGGAGAGCCCACGGGCGTCCCGATGCCGCCCACCGAAGCGCCGTAGGCGCACGCGAGCAGGAGCGACCGAGCGAGCGCCGAGGACCGACCCCTTCCCTCGTCCATCGTCCCGAGGACCCCGAGCGCGATCGGAAAGAGCATGGCCGTCGTGGCGGAATTGGAGACCCACATCGAGAGGACCGCAGCGAGCGCCGCGAACGTCCAGACGACGCGCTGCGGGGAGGAGCTCGCGGCCGGGAGCGCCAGGACCGCCCGCGCGAGGCGCCGGTCGAGCCCGTGTGCACTCATCGCCCGGGCCAGGAGGAACGAACCCAGGAACAGGAAGATGATCGGATCGCCGAACGGCGCGAACGCTTCCCGGACCGGGACGACTCCGAGGACGACGGTAAGGGCCGGACCGAGAACCGCCGTCACGGGAAGCGGGACGGCCTCGGTGATCCACCAGACGAGGACCCACGCGACGACCGCGAGGAGCTGCCCGGCCCCGGCCCCGAGGCTCGGCGGAGGGAAGGCGAGGAGCAGGGCGAACGCGACCGGGCCCAGGACGAGCCCGGTCTTCCTGCGGCGCCTCTCGAAGCGCAGCTCCGTCTCGGAGAGGCGCCCCTCCGGGGGATCGGACGTGGGAGGAAGCGTGGACTCCGGCACCGTCGGGAAGAAGTCTAGCCCCCGAACAGCGCTATCGTCGGGGGATGCACGCCTCGACCCTCACGCCGGCCCGCTACTCGCGCCACCGCGAGCTTCACCGCAGCGACCGCATCGGATGGCTTCGCGCCTCTGTCCTCGGGGCGAACGACGGGCTCATCTCCACCGCCAGCCTCGTCGTCGGCGTCGCCGCGGCCGGGGCCGCCCCCCAGGCGATCATCGTCTCGGCCGTCGCAGGCCTCCTGGCCGGCGCGATGTCGATGGCTGCCGGCGAGTACGTCTCGGTCAGCTCCCAGTCCGACACGGAGCGGGCCGATCTCGAGCGGGAGCGCGGCGAGCTCGCCACCGACGAGCACGGCGAGCGCGCCGAGCTGGCCGGCATCTACGCCGCCCGGGGCCTCGACCCCGAGCTGGCGGCCCGGGTCGCCGAGCAGCTGATGGCGCACGACGCCCTCGGCGCCCACGCCCGGGACGAGCTCGGAATCCACGACCTCACCGCCGCCCGCCCGCTCCAGGCGGCGCTCGCGTCCGCCGCGAGCTTCGCGGTCGGCGCCGCCCTTCCCGTCCTCACGGTCGCCCTGGTCCCGAGAGCCCAGCTCGTCCCGGTCATGGTCGGCACGACGCTCGTGCTCCTGGCCGCGCTCGGCGCCCTCGCGGCCCGGGTCGGCGGAGCCTCCGTCCTCGTCGGCTCGGGGCGGGTCACGTTCTGGGGGGCGGTCGCCATGGCCGTCACGGCCGCGGCGGGAATGCTCTTCGGCGCCGCAGGCTGAGGCGGAAACCCGAGGCTGTAATAGAAAATCAAGACCTGACCCTATAATCGGGGCGTGCCCCGGTACGCCGCCTTCCTCCGCGCCGTGAACGTCGGCGGCCGCGTCGTGAAGATGGAGAGGCTGCGGCAGCTCTTCGAGGAGACGGGATTCACGGGCGTCTCGACGCACATCGCGAGCGGGAACGTCCTCTTCACGGCCGGGAGGGGCCGGCCCGCGACGCTCGAGGCGAAGATCGAGAAATCGCTGGAGTCGGCGCTCGGCTGGGAGGTGGCGACGTTCCTCCGGACGCCCGCCGAGCTCTCGGCCGTGGCCGCGTACGAGCCCTTCGCAGCCGAGGACGTCGGCGAGGCCCAGGGGGTCTACGTCGGGTTCCTGAAGGAGCCGCCGAGCCCCGAGCAGCATGCCCTCGTCCACGGCTTCCGGACGCCGACCGACGAGCTCGCGGTGAGCGGGCGCGAGGTCTGGTGGCTCTGCCGCATCCGCTCGTCCGACTCGGACTTCTCGGGAGCGAAGCTCGAGAAGGCCCTCGGGCTGAAGGCGACGTTCCGCAACCTCACCACCGTACGGGCCATCGCTTCCAGGCTTTCGGCCTGACCCGGCGGCGCGAAGACGCGAGATCCGGGTGAGCCTGTTCGCGGGCGGCTCGCGCGGCCAGCCGAGCCCACGAAAAAGCGCCCCGGGTGGGGCGCTAACTCGTTTGAATTGAATGGTGGAGCTGAGGAGGATCGAACTCCCGACCTCTAGAGTGCGA
>CALBDV010000056.1 GCA_937927565.1 uncultured Holophagales bacterium | reverse complement strand
GTCGGCGAAGGCGCCGACGACGTCGCCGAAGCGGTAGACGAACGTGTCGACGAAGCTCTTGGCCGCGTACTTCTCCTCGCGCGGGAGGACGGTGAAGAGGACCTCGCGCGCCGGCCGGAAGAGCGCGAAGTTGCCGGCCCGGCGCGAGACCATCACGAAGACGAGGACGCCCGTCGTCGGCGAGACGGCGAGGGCGGCGAACGCGGCGAGGGTTAGGACGGGGAGGGCGACGAGGGTCCCGCCGACCCCGAGCGCTCGCACGACGCGCCCCGAGAGGAACACCTGGGTGAAGGCGGCGAGAAGGTTCACCCAGAGGTCGATCTTCGCGAAGAACGCCGTCCGCGCTGCCGCGTCGGAGAAGGCCGCCTTCACGATCCGCGCCTGTTCGAAGTAGAGGAACGTGGAGCTGACCGTGAAGAAGAGGAGGAAGAGGGAGATGCCGAGGAGGTAGGAGGATCGCGAGACGGTCGCCAGGCCCGCGAGGGCGCCCGTCCCGGGCGGGACGCCCTCGGGCTCGGCGCCGGGCTCGATCCCCTCGCGGGCGGGGTCGTCGACGTGGAAATGGCGGACGAGGCCGCGAACGCAGAAGACGGCGCCCTCGAGGAGGAGCGCGGCGACGAGGATGAGGTTCGTCGGGCCGAGCGGGGCCGCGAGCGAAGCCGTGAGCGCCGCACCCGCGACGGCGCCGAGCGTCCCGCCGACGGCGATGAACCCGAAGAGCCGGCGGCCTTGTTCGGGTCGGAAGAGATCGGCGAGGAAACCCCAGAAGACCGAGACGGCGAAGAGGTTGAAGACGCTCGCCCAGATGAAGAAGGCCTGCGCCACCGGGAGGCGCCAGGTTGCCGGCGATAAGGTCAGCAGGGCCCAGAAGACGACGAGCGTGCCGAGGAGGAACCGGTAGACGACCGGGACGAAGACCTTCCGGGTGAGCCGCGTGACGAGCGTGCTGAAGGCCGGGTTCAGGGCGGCGGTGCCGAGGAGCGTGCCGACGAAGAGCCAGGAGAGGGCGCTCTCGCTCCCGCGGACGCCGAACTCGTCGCGAAGGGGGCGGATGACGTAGTAGCTCGCGAGGAGGAGGAAGAAGTAGGCGCTCGCCCAGCCGAGGGCGGGGCCTTCCCCGTCGCGCAGGTCGACCGCCCGTGAGAGGAGAGCACGAAGGCGGCCCACGTCAGCCCTCCGCCTTCCCCTGCCGGCCCGGGGGGGCGGGTGCCTCGGGGACGTCCGTGCGCGTGGAGCCCCGGGCGTGTCCGGCCATCGTGTTCCTCCTGTGGGCAGCACCGCCCTCGCGAGCCCTCGGCCCGGGGGTCGCCGCCCGCCCGCAACGAAATACGGGGGCCTCGGCTGCCGGGTTTCGCGGTGCTAATCTCCGCGCCTCGAACGAAAACGTAAGGGAAATCCGCGCGGCCTCGCGGCGCCCGAGGAGGGTCCATGCCACTCAAATCGCCCCGCTTCGCCAACGATTCCCGTCTCCAGCGCGCCGCCGAGAACAACCCGCCGATGGGCTGGGGCGAGTCGGGTGAGCCGGTTCGCAAGGTCCAGCAGGCGCTGATCGACCTCGGTTTCCCCCTGCCGCTCTCGACGCGGAGGACCGGTTCGCCGGACGGGGTCTTCGGGAAGGAGACGTACAACGCCGTCCTTGCGTTCCAGCGACGGGAGAAGTTCTCGGCCGACGGTGTCGTCGGCAAGGACACCCTCGGGCGAATGGACACCCTCCTCCCGAACGCAGGGCCGCCGTTGCCGCCCCCCGAGAAGCTCGTTCCCTACCTGGTTCCGGGGACGAAGTCGCGCATCAAGCAGCCGACGGGAATGAGCTGCTGGGCCACCTGCTGGGCGATGATGTACGGCTGGAAGAGGCAGGTGTCCGTCTCCCCGCGTGACGCCGTCGTTCCGCTCGGCGAGAGGTGGGTGAAGCTCTACGACTCCGACAAGGGGCTCCCGATCCACGAGAACGTCCCGTTCGCGATCGCGACGCGCCTCACTCCTGAGCCGCTCATGAGCCTCACGCTCGAAGGGTGGGCGCTGCTCCTGCGGGACCACGGCCTCCTCTGGTTCGTCTTCGGCTGGGAGGTCGCCGGCCTGAACGGCAAGCCGAACAGGAAGGGCCGGCACGCGCTCGTCCTCGAGGGGATCGTCGGGGACGGCACGAACGAGGGCTCCAAGGTGCGTTACACGGATCCGGCCGACGGCAAGCTCTACGAGATCGCCTTCCTGACCTTCATCGCCGACTACGAGCTCGGGTTCACGCTCGGGGGCGGGGTCCCCGACTCGAAGATCGGGGGCTTCTCGCAGATCCTCCACTTCTGACGGGAGGAGCGGGACCCCGCACGGGGTCCCGCGAGGGGTCTCTCACCGCGCCTCTCGCAGGAGCTCCGCCACGGGGCGGCGGGCGAGGTTCAGGGCGGGAACGAGGCCGGCCAGGAGGGCGAGGAGGACCGAGGCAGCCGTCGTGAGGATGAGCGTCCTCGTGTCGGGGACGAGGAGGCCGCCCATGCCGGCGTACTGCGTCTTGTCGAGCGCTGCGCCGACGAAGTGCGCGAAGGAGGCCGTCACGGCCCCTCCGAAGGCGGCGCCGGCCAGGCCGTAGACGAGCGCTTCGCCCAGCAGGAAGAGCGCGATCGCCCTCCTCCGGAAGCCGAGCACCCGGAGGACGGCGGTCTCGTTGCGCCGCTCCCGCGCGCTCATCGCGAGGCTGTTGGCCGTGATGAGGAGGAGCGCGAACCCGGTGGCGAGCCCGACGCTCCCGAGGAGCGCATTGACGTTCCCGAGCATCTCGAGGAACTGGAGCTGCCACTGCCTCTCCGTCATCGCCAGGACCGGAACGGGCGCGTTCTCGAAAACCTTCGCGAGCGCGGCGGTGATCGCGTCCACCTCGCCCCGGCTCCGCGCGAGGACCCAGAACATGTTCGTCCCGCCCTCGTCGCCCGTGAGCCTCTCGAAGTATCGACGGTGGAGGTAGAGGCCGCTGTCGAGACGGTAGCCCATCACCGCCCGGATCGTCGTCTCGACGACGCCCCCGGCCACGGGGGCCTTCAGGACGACCTTGTCGCCGACCTTCCAGCCGAACTTCTCGACGAGGAGCGGCCCGACGAGGGCCCCCGTCGGGTCGGCCTCCCAGGCCTTCACCTGGTCCGGCGGCACGTCCGCTTCGCGGTAGATCGCGAGCAGGGGCCCTGCCGGAGCCGCCTGGACGGGGACCATGTTCTCCGGACGCGCGTCGCCGAGGTAGCCCACGACGAAGTCGAACGTGGCGACCGCCTCCACCCCGGGGACCGCCTCGATCTTCGGGAGGTAGGCCATCGGGAGCTTGTCGAAGAAGGAGGTCTTGGCCGTGACCATGAGCCGCTGGGCCATGTACGGCGACCACTCCTTCTCGAGCGCGGCCGACAGCAGCCAGAGGAAACCGAGGAGGCCGATGGAGAAGGCGAAGGCGCCAGCCGTGAGCATCGCCCTGAGGGGGCGGGACCGGAGGTGGCGGAGGACGTAGCCGGCAGGGGTCAACGAGTGAGTTTACGTTGGGGTGATGAGGGGGTTTCGTCCCGCCGGGAGCCGCGCCCGGTCCGGGAGGACCGGCGCGTCGGCGGTTCGCTATGATCGACCTCCGCGCTGCCGATGATCCACCCCCTTCTCCTCCTCGGCCTCCCCGCCCTCCTCGCCCAGACCGCGGGGGCTTCGGACGCGTCTCCCCTCAAGGCGACCGAGATGGCCGTCTGCCGCGAGATCGTCGACAGGGGCTGCGACAGCGAGGGCCGGACGTTCGGTCCCGACGTCGAAAGCGTCGCTTTTCTCACGAGAGTCGAAGGGGCGACCGGCGAGGCCTTCGTTTTCCACATCTGGTCGTTCGAGGGCAAGGAAGTGAAGCGCGCCCGTCTCCCGATCCGGACCTCGCGTTACAGGACCTGGTCTCTGAAGAGGGTGAAGGACCAGCCCGGCCGGTGGAAAGTCGAGGTCCTCGACCCGATCGGCCGCTCCCTCGGCATCGTCGACTTCACCGTCCAGCCGCGAACGATCGACTGACCGCTCCTCGCCGCTGTTCACCGCCGCTCGCCTTGACGCCCACGGCGGTCCGCGGTTAGCGTGCAGGCGGCCGGGAGGCTAGCTCAGTGGTAGAGCGCCTGCTTTACACGCAGGTGGTCGGGGGTTCGATCCCCTCGCCTCCCACCAGCTGACTACCCCTTCGCCGTCTCCCTCACCGCTTCAGCCAGCTGTGCCCCGGTCATCCGGAGGGCGCGCGCGAAGCCGCCGACCCAGCGGGCCTCGGACGGCTCGAAGCGGAAGAGTACGAAGTCGGCGAGGGCGAAGCGCTCGTCGGCGTCCGGAAACCGGGACACGAATGCCTCCCGGCCCGCGTCGTACTCCGGCGTCCCCGGGACGAGGGCGAGGGCGACGCCGGCGAGGGAGAGGCGGGGCAGGGTCTGCGGGTCGCCTTCGCCGGTGTCGGGGGCGGAGACGACGAACGCCGCGCGAGGCTCCTCGAGGAGGGAACGCGTGTGAAGGGCCATCTGCGAGAGGTGGACGTAGAGGGCGGTTCCGTCGGGCGCCAGGGCGTAGGACGTCATGGCGGCGGCCGGAGCCCCTTCGTGGACGACGGCGAGCGCCGCCCAGCGGGAGGCCGCGAGGAGGCGGGCCGGCGGGAGGTACGTCTCCGAGACCATCCCTCGCCCCTTCAGCCCCGCAGCGCGCGGAAGTAGTCGATCGTGGCAGCGAGGCCTTCCTCGAGGCCCACCTTCGGCTCCCACCCGAGCTTCGCCTTCGCGAGGGTGATGTCGGGGCGGCGCTGCCTGGGATCGTCGACGGGGAGGGGCTTGTGGACGATGGTCGAGGCCGTTCCGGTCAGGCGGCGGATCGTCTCGGCGAACTGCATCACGGTCATCTCCGAGGGGTTCCCGATGTTGCAGGGATCGGCCTGGTCCGAGAGGAGAAGGCGGTAGATGCCGTCGACGAGGTCGGAGACGAAGCAGAAGGAACGGGTCTGGGAACCGTCGCCGAAGACGGTGAGGGGCTCACCGGCGAGCGCCTGGCTGATCAACGAGGGGACGATGCGCCCGTCGTTGGCCCGCATCCGCGGGCCGTACGTGTTGAAGATGCGCACGATCCGCGTCTCGACGCCGTGGAAGTTCCGGTAGGCGACCGTCATGGCCTCGGCGAAGCGCTTCGCCTCGTCGTAGCAACCGCGTGGGCCGACCGGATTCACGTTCCCCCAGTAGCTCTCCGGCTGCGGGTGGACGAGCGGGTCGCCGTAGACCTCGGACGTCGACGCGAGGAGGAAGCGGGCCTTCTTGGCTCGGGAGAGGCCGAGCGCCTTGTGCGTCCCGAGGGCGCCGACCTTCAGCGTCTGGATCGGGATCTGGAGGTAGTCGATCGGGGAGGCGGGGGAGGCGAAGTGGAGGACGGCGTCGACGGGGCCGTCGAGGTAGATGTACTCGGTGACGTCGTGGTGGAGGAACCGGAACGCACGGTTGCCCATGAGGTGCGCGATGTTCCGGACGTGCCCGGTGATGAGATTGTCGACCGCGACGACCTCGTGACCTTCGGCGAGGAGTCGGTCGGAGAGGTGGCTTCCGAGGAATCCGGCGGCGCCGGTTACGACGATACGCATCTGACTGGTCATTCTACGGGACTGATTCCTTCCTCTTCGCGGCATACCGGGCGCAAAATGGGTCGTTCGGAGGAGAGCCCCCCTTCGGGGCTCTGGAGGACGGCATGAGGTTGGATTCGTTCCGGTTCCTCGTCGGTCCCCTGGTTCTCGCCCTTGCCGTGGCCGGCTCAGCTGCGGCGCAGGAGGCCACGGTCGAAGGGACCTGGACGCTCGACATGAAGGCGTCCCAGAACGTCCCGGAGGCTCAGAAGGGTGTCGACCTGAAGATCTCGGTCGACGGCAAGCTCCTGACGACGGCCCGCTTCTCGGGGAGCACGGCCGTCGGAGAGCCGGCGGTCATCATCCTGGACGGGGTGAGCCGAGCCCAGACCGTCGGCGGCCAGAAAGCCAACGTCGTCGCGAAGTGGCTCAAGGCCGGGGTGTCCTTCGAGCACGTCGTCTCGATGATGCAGACCGGGAGCGTCTTTCCCACGACGCAGAAGATCGTGACGGAAGTCTCTCCGACCGGCACGACGCTGACGCGCAGGTACGAGATCCGGCGCGCCCAGGAGGCGCAGGACCGCCTCCTCGTCTATCGGCGGAAATAGGAACGCCCCTCGATAGGGGGCGTTCCGTCCGGGGAGGGAAGGGGCAGGGCGAGCTCTTCAGGCCCGCCCGATGCCGACTTCAGGGCGAGCCCTCAGGCTCGCCCGATACCTACATAGTCCCAGCCCAGCCGCTTCATCTCCCTGGGTTCGTAGAGGTTCCTCAGGTCGACGAAGCGCTTCGCCTTCATGGTCGCTTCCAGCCTGGAGAGGTCGAGCTTGCGGAACTGGTTCCAGTCGGTCACCAGAACGACGGCGTCGGCCCCGGCCACGCACTCGTAGACGTCGTCGGCATAGGTGATGTCGGGCAGGACGGCGCGGGTGTTGTCCATCGCGGCCGGGTCGTAGGCGGCAACGGTCGCGCCCCGGGCCTTCAGGTCCTCGATGAGCTTGACGGCCGAGCTGTCGCGGATGTCGTCCGTCTCGGGCTTGAACGCGAGGCCGAGGACCGCGATCCGCTTTCCGGCGACGTTGCCGCAGAGGGTCTCGACCTTCTCGACCATCCGCGCTTTCACCGCGGCGTTCACGCGGAGGACCGACTCCATGATCTCGAACGTGTAGCCGTGCTTTCTGGCGACGTCGACGACGCCGGAGGCGTCCTTCGGGAAGCAGGAGCCTCCGAAGCCAGGACCGGGGAGGAGGAAGTGGGGCGAGATCCGCTTGTCGAGGCCCATCCCGCGGGCGACGTCCTTCACGTCGGCCCCCATCCGCTCGCACATCGCGGCGATCTCGTTGATGAACGAGATCTTGAGCGCGAGGAAGCCGTTCGAGGCGTACTTGATCAGCTCGGCCGACTCGACGTCGGAGACGACGAAGGGAACGCCGGCGACGATGAGGGGGGAGTAGACGTCCTTGACGATGGCGATCGCCTCGGCGTCCCGGGAGCCGATGACGACCCGGTCGGGGCGCATGAAGTCCTCGATGGCCGAGCCCTCCCGAAGGAACTCGGGGTTGGAGACGACGGAGAACTTGTGCCCGCCGGGGTTCCTGCGGAGGATCTCCTCGATCTGCGCGCCCGTCCCGGTCGGGACGGTCGACTTCGTGACGACGACCTTGTAGCCGTCCATGTGCTCGGAAATCGACTCGGCGACCTGGAAGATGAAGGAGAGGTCGGGGGAGCCGTCCTCGCGGGGAGGCGTGCCGACGGCGATGAAGACGACGAGCGCCCGCTCGACGGCTTCGCGGATGTCGGTCGAGAACCGGAGCCTCTTGGCCTGGGCGTTCTTGTGGATCAGCTCCTCGAGTCCGGGCTCGTAGATCGGCGAGACGCCCTTCTTCAGGAGCGTGATCTTCGACTCGTCCTTGTCGATGCAGGTGACGTCCATCCCGAAGTCGGCGAGGCAGGCACCCGTCACGAGGCCCACGTATCCCGTCCCGACCATGCAGATGTTCATGACATTCCTCCAAACGGGGACAGCCGCGCGGGCCGTCCAGCCGGCGGAGTTTAGCGTTCCCGGGCGACCGGCGTCGTCAGCGGCGTCGGCCGCCGTCGAACGGCCTGCGGAAGAACCCGAAAAGCTCCCGCCGGGAGACTTCCTTCGGCTCGTCGCTCACCGGGGCGCCGGGTGAGGTCGGCCGCGGGTGCGCTGCCGCCGGACGCGGACGGCTCGTCGTGCTCTCAGGGGCGCCGAGACGCGCGGCGACGATCTCCTCGACGGAGGTCTCGAGGCTCGTCTTCGCCTGAAACCGGAGAAGCTCGCGCGCGCGCGACAGGCTGGCGATCCGGCCGGGGCGGACCGGAGCCGAATCGACGCGGATTCTCGCCTGGCGGAAGGCCCGTTCGGCCAGGAGCCGTACGACGTGCTCCGGGGCGACGCCGCGGCCGCTCCCGAGGTTGATCGTCCGTCCTGCCGGGCGCAGCGCGAGCGCGGCGAGGATCCCGTGGACGGCGTCGCGGACGTGCAGGAGATCCCGGGGAGCGTCGGAGTCGATGACGACCTCTCCACCGTCGAGGAGCGTCTCGAGGGCGTCCTGCGGGAAGCGGTTCGCGGGCGCTCCGGGCGCGAGGATGCAGAAGAGCCTGAGGATGACGTTCGGTACTTCGGAGCCGCGAAGCCGCGACTCCTCGACCATCCGCTGGAGCAGGACGGGGTCGCGCCCGGGGTCGATCGGCTCTTCCTCGAGGGCGGCCTGGCCCGGTGAAGCCGGGGAGCCGTAGAGGGCGCCGTCGGAGAGGTGGACGAGGAAGGGCTTCTCGTGACTGCGCATCGCCTCGAGCATCGAGACGACGCCCGGGCCTCCCGGCGGGAAGAGCGCCGCGTTCACGACGGCGTCGGGCTTCAGGTCGCGGAAGACGTCGCTGGCGGCTCCAGGAAGGGAGAGGTCGGCGGTGACGACCGTCGCTTTCGGAAACGATCGGAGCTCCTGGACGCGCGCCTCCCGGACGGCACGTCCGTCGCCCTGGTCCCCCATCGCGTCGACGACGGCCACCTCGGCTCCCTCCGAGAGAAGCTGCCTGGCCACGGCCGACCCGACGAGGCCGGCGCCGCCGGCCACGAGGACTCGGAACGCCACGCCTACTCCCTCGGCTCGGGCGTCGGCGCGGGTCCGAGCGTCTCGGGAGAGGCCGCGTCCGCCTTCGCCTTCTCGGCGTCGTAGCGCGTCTGGATGCCCGACCGCTGCCGGTTCCTCACGAGCCACTTGAGGGGCTTGGACTCGTCGATGCCGACGAGGATGTCGTCGACGGCCTCGAACAGGGACGGATCGTTGACGAGCTTCGCGGCCGTCCCGTCGCCGTGGTCGATCTTCTCGGCCACGCTCGCGAGACTCGCCGAAATGCGCGAGAGGTCCTTCATCAGGTCGCGGGCGAAATCCTCGTCGCGGACGAGCTTCGGGAGGAGGCCGTTCCCCGTCGAGAGGTCCTTCGAGAAGCCGGCGAGCCCGTCGGCCGCCGCCTGGAGCGACTCGACCATGGCGAAGAACTTCCGCTTCCCCTCGGGGTCTCCGAGGAGCGCCGGGACGAGCCCCTCGCCCTCGCCGGCGCCCTTTTCAACGGCGCCGAGAATCTTCCGGAGGGAGGCCACCGAGCCCTCCAGCTCCGCCGTCACGCGGTCGGCGAGCGCCTCGTCGGAGACGAGGCGGCCGACGAGCCCCTTCCCCGTGCGGGCGTCCTCGAGGAGGGCGTTCGTCGAGGCGATCGTCTGCCTCAGCGAGCGCGACAGCTCCTTGCCCTCCGGGGTCGCGCTCGTGAGCTCGCCGACGAACCCTTCCCCCTTCTCCACGCGGCCCAGGATCGTCTTGAGCGACTTGGCCACGGCGCTGACGTTGTCGACGAGGTCTCCCGACCCGGCGAGGATCTTCTCGAGCTCGCTTCCGCGAATGGCCGAGATCTCCGTGCCGGGCTCCGCGAGAGGCTTGTCGGGTGACCCCGGGGTCACCTCCAGGTACTTGTCGCCGAGGAGCCCGATCGTCTTGATCTCCACGCGGCTGTCGGTGCGTACGAGGTGACGATATCGGCGCTCGATGTCGAACCGGACGGTGAGGTCCTGCCCGGGCTGTTTCGGGACCTCCACGTCCTGCACGGCTCCGACGGTGACGCCCGCGAGGCGGACCTGGTTCCCGCCCATCAGGCCCTGGGAGTTCGGGAAGAGGGCGAAGTAGCTCGACCGGGCGAGGAAGAAGCCGGTCTTGCCGCCGACGATGACGATCATGACGACGAAGAGGAGGAGCGAGGCGAAGACGATGACCCCGACGCGGGAGCGGGTGCGGCTGTCGGCTCTCATGGTGCAGCGGTCTCCCTCGTGCCGGTCTCTTCCGCGGCGAGGAATGCGCGGAGGGCGGCGACGTCGGAACGGCGGGCCTCGTCGGGGCTCCCGACGAAGGTGAAGCGCCCCTTCTCCAGGAACGCGATCCGGTCGGCCACGAACAGGGCCGAGGCGATGTCGTGCGTCACGACGACGGAGGTCGTCGCGAGGCGCGTGTTCAGGTCGACGATGAGGCGATTGATCGTCATCGCCGTCACGGGGTCCAGGCCGGTCGTCGGCTCGTCGTAGAGGAGGACCTCCGGCTTGAGCGCGATCGTCCGGGCGAGGGAGACGCGCTTCTTCATCCCGCCCGAGAGCGAGGACGGGAGGAGCGGCATCACGTCGGGGCCGAGGTCGACGAAGCCGAGGACCTCCGTCACCCGGGCAGCGACGTCGGCGTCCGTCATCTTCGTGTGCTCCCAGAGGGCGAAGGCGACGTTCTCGAAGACCGTCATCGAGTCGAAGAGAGCCCCCATCTGGAAGAGCATCCCGACCTTCTTCCGGACCGGCACGAGCTCTTCCTCGGCGAGGCGGGAGACCTCGAGGCCGTCGACGAAAACCTCTCCCGAATCGGGATGCGTCAGCCCGTTCATGTGCCGGAGCGAGACCGACTTTCCGCTCCCCGACCCCCCGAGGATCACCATCACCTCGCCGCGCCGCACGGACAGGTCGACCGAGTCCAGGACGACCTTGTCGCCGAAGGCCTTCGAGACGCCGCGGAGCTCGACGACGATCTCGCTCATCCGATCGGCAGGGCGATGAAGAGCTTCGTGAGGAAGAAGTCGGTGATGAGGATCGTGATGGACGCGGCGACGACGGCGATCGTCGTCGCCCGTCCGACGCCGTCCGCCCCGCCCGTGGCCCCGAGGCCGTTGTAGCAGCCGATGAGGGCGATCTCGAGGCCGAAGACCGGCGTCTTGCACAGGCCGTGCATCAGGTCGTTGACGGAGAGCGCTTGAAGCGTCGTCGACAGGTAGAAGCCCGCTCCGATCCTGATCTCGAAGGCGGCGATGATCAGGCCGCCGAGCATGCCGTGGAAAATCGCGATCAGGGTGAGGACGGGAAGCATGACCGTCAGCGCGACGACCCTCGGCAGGACGAGCTTGCGGATCGGGGAGGTGCCGAGGGCGCGCAGGGCGTCGACCTGCTCGGTGACGGCCATCGTACCGAGCTCGGCGGTGATACCGGCGCCGCAGCGCGCGGCCAGCATGAGGGCCGTGAGGACGGGACCGAGCTCGCGGGTGAGCGACAGGATGACGGCGCGCCCGATGACGAGCTTTCCGCCGAACTGCTCGAGCGCGTAGGCCGTCTGGAGGGCGAGGACCATCCCCGTGAAGAGGCAGGTCAGGTTCGCGACGGCGATCGACTGGACGCCGAGGGCGTCCATCTGGCGCAGGATCTCGCCCCCTTCCCACCGCCTCCGTCCCTCGCGAACCAGGTTCCAGGCGAGGAGGCCGAGGCCGCCGAGGTGGGTGAAGACCTTCCGAAACCAGCGGCGGAGCCGCGGGAGGGTCCAGAACGGGTCGAGGCGAGCCTCCGCCGGGGCGGTTTCGGACACGGCGGCGATTGTACGGGCGGTACCGGTAGACTCGCGCCGCGATGCAGCTCCTCTACACGTTGTGGGTGTGGCTCTTCGGGCTCGTGGTGACGCCCGTCTTCGGGACGCTCGCCATCCTCACCTCGTGGATCCCGCCTCGAGGGAAGATCTACCAGTACTGGGCGCGATGGTGGTCGTGGACCCTCCTGAAGGCTGCAGGAATCGACGTCGTCGTGGAGACGACGGAGGGCGCGCGAAAGGTCCCCGAGGCGATCTTCATGGCGAATCACACCTCCGCGGCGGACATCGTCGTGATCTTCGTCGCCCTCTCCCGCGACGTGCGGTTCGTGGCGAAGAGGGGCCTCTTCTGGATTCCGTTCCTCGGCTGGTCGATGTGGCTGGCCGGGTTCATCCCGGTCGATCGCGAGCGGAAGGACAAGGGCCGCGAGGCGTTCGACCGGATCGGGAAGAGCCTGAAGAAGGGGGTCTCGATCCTCGTCTTCCCCGAGGGAACCCGCTCGCGGAACGGAAAGCTCGGAGTCTTCAAGAAGGCGGGCTTCCTCCTGGCGATGCGGGCCGGGATGCCGATCGTCCCGGTCGGGATCACCGGGGCGCGGTCCGTCCTCGGCGCCGACGGGCTTCTCGTCCGCCGCGGGAGGATCACCGTCCGGGTCGGGGATCCTGTCCCGTCGGGTACCTACACGTTCGCGCAGCGAGGCGAGTTCATCGACAAGGTGCGGACCGAGATCGCCCGGCTGGGCGACTCGTCGGGGTAAACTCCGCCCGCCGTGCGGCGCCCCCAGGGGCTAGCCCGCGGCGGCCGCCCCATCCGGGCCGGCGAACCCGAACGGAGGTTTTCCATGTCGACCGTGCCCCCGAGCGAGGAGACCATCCTCGAAGCGCTCCGGAGCGTCAAGTATCCCGGCTTCAGCCGTGACATCGTGTCCTTCGGCTTCGTCAAGGACGTCGCCGTCGGCGGCGGGAACGTCTCGTTCCGTCTCTCGATGACGACGGCCTCGGCCGAGGTGGCCGCGCAGATCCGCTCGGAGTGCGAAGCGGCGATTCGGACCCTGCCGGGCGTGACGGCGGTGACGATCGCCGTGGAAACCGGGCAGGCCCCGGTGAACCTGGCCGGCGCCCAGGCGGCCCGGCCCGAGATGCTCCCCGACACGCGGTTCATGGTCGCCGTCGCCTCGGGCAAGGGGGGCGTCGGCAAGTCGACCGTCGCCGGGAACCTCGCGATCGCGCTCCGGCAGCTCGGCTACACGGTCGGCCTCCTCGACTGCGACATCTACGGGCCGTCGCAGCAGATGATGATGGGGATCGACGAGAAGCCGTTCCTGAACGAGGAAGAGAAGATCGTCCCGATCGAGAAGTACGGCGTGCGGGTCATGTCGATCGGCTTCCTCATGGACGCCGACACGCCGGTCATCTGGCGCGGGCCGATGATCTACAAGGCGATCGAGCAGTTCCTCGGCGACGTGGCCTGGGGGAAGCAGGATTTTCTGATCGTCGACCTCCCGCCCGGAACGGGCGACGCGCAGCTCACGCTGACCCAGAAGGTCGCCCTCTCCGGCGCCGTCATCGTCACGACCCCGCAGGACGTCGCCCTCATCGACGCGAGGAAGGGCCTCGCGATGTTCCAGAAGGTGAACGTCCCGCTCATCGGCCTCATCGAGAACATGAGCGGCTTCGAGTGCCCCAAGTGCGGCCACGTCGAGCCGATCTTCAAGACCGGCGGCGGCGAGAAGACCGCGTTGCAGCTCGGCGTCCCGTTCCTGGGCCGCATTCCCCTCGACCCGCGCATCGCCCTCTCCGGCGACGCCGGAATGCCGATCGTCGCGGCCGAGCCCGACTCCGCCTCGACGAAGGCCTTCCTCGAGCTGGGCAAGGCCGTGGTGAAGGCCGTCGGGGCGTAGCAAAGGGGGGGCCCTCCGGGACGCGGGTCGAACAGGCAGAGCGGGGTCCTGCGGTACGATGAAGGCATGACGCCGTGGGTCTTCGTGCTCCTCTTCCTCGTGCCGTTTCTGGCGTCTTCGACTGCATTCGCGTACCTGGACGCGGGCTCCTCCAGCATCCTCTTCCAAGCGGCCGCGGCGGCCCTTTTTACAGTGCTCTTCGTTCTCAGGGCCTGGTGGACGCGAATCCGGGCCTTCTTCCGGAAGGGAAAGCCCGAGGGACCGCCGGCTTCGGGCGCGGGTGGACCGGCTCCGCCCGCCAGGCGGGACGGTTGAGCCTGGATGCCCTCGCCTGAGCCGGCCCCGGGCTTCCGTGCGGCCGGATCCTTTCGTGATCCGTTCGGCTACGTCTTCACGAAGGGTGGGGTCCTCTACCGTCGGGTGGAACCCGCAGGCGCCGCCTCCTATGACCTCTTCATGGCGTCCGGCCTCAAAGGGGAGCTGGTCCGCAGGGGCTGGCTGATCGACCATGTCGAGGTGGATCCGGATCCCGGAGCCCACCGCGTGCTCCGTCCGATGCGGATCCCAATGGTCAGCTGGCCCTACGAGTGGCCGTTCGGCGCCCTGCGTGCCGCGGCGCTCCTCACGCTCGACATCGCGAAGTGCGCTCTCGAGTACGGGCTCGCCTTGCGGGACGCCAGCGCCTACAACGTGCAGTTTCTCGGCGCGAGGCCCGTCTTCATCGACACCCTCTCGTTCGGCGAGTACCGCGAGGGAGAGCCCTGGGCCGCCTACGGGCAGTTCTGTCGTCATTTCCTCGCGCCGCTGGCCCTCATGTCGTTTCGCGATCCCCGCCTCGGCTGGCTGCTTCGTTACGGGATGGACGGCCTTCCGCTGGACCTGGCGCGCGACCTGCTGCCTTGGACTGCGAGGCTGCGACCGGGAATCCTCGTGCACATCCAGCTCCATTCGCGTTACGGGGGGCGCAGGCCCCGGGACTGCGAGACGCAGATCGCCCAGGGGCGTCAGGCCTTGGGGGCACGTCTCTCGAAGCGAGCGCTGCTCGGGTTGATCGAGAGCCTCAGGTCGGCCGTCAGCTCCCTTTCCTGGACTCCGTCCGGCACGACCTGGTCGGAGTACTACTCCCGTTCGAACTACACAGACGACGCAATGGCCGCAAAGGAGCGGATGGTCCGGGACCTTGTCGTTCGCTGCCCGACCCGGGCGATGGTCTGGGACCTCGGCTCGAACACGGGGCGAATGCTCGCGGCGGCGCTGCCGGACGGCAGCCGCGGAGTCGCTCTCGACTCCGACGCGGCGGCGGTGGAGAGCGGCTGGCGGGACGCGAACGGCAGGGAAGATACGGGGACGCTCTACCTCGTGCAGGACCTCGCCAACCCGTCGCCCGCCCAGGGCTGGGCCCAGTCGGAGCGCGAAGGCCTCGTCGAGCGCGGCCCAGCGGACGTCGTCCTCGCACTGGCGCTGGTGCATCACCTCGCGATCGGGAACAACACGTCCCTCCGCCAGGTCGCGGATCTCTTCGCCCGGCTCGGCCGCCACGCGATCGTGGAATTCGTTCCCAAGCAGGACACCCAGGTGATGCGGATGCTCGCGGGACGCGAAGACATCTTCGCGGACTACGACGAGGCGGGTTTCGAGTCGGCGATACGCACCCGGTTCGAGGTCGTGGAGAGAGCCCCCATCCCGGGAACCTGTCGATCCCTCTGGCGTCTGTCGCGCCTTCCTGAGGCCCCTGCATGAACGGCGAGAAGCTGCGGAGATACCCCTGGTACGCGGTTCTCCTGGCCGTGATCCCGCCTCTCTACTTCTGGTCGGTTGCGACGGCGTCGATCGACCCGAGGGACGTCCTCGTTCACGTGGCCGTCGGAGTCGCGATCGCGGCTGGCGCCCTCGCGTTCCTTTCGCGAAGGTTGGACGAGGGGCGAGCAGGCCTTGCGGCATCCCTGATCGTCGTAGGACTCACCTGGCCGTTCCATCCGGTCGTGGCCCTGGTCCTGCCGCTCGTCGGTGTCCCGCTCCTCCTCATTCTTCGGCCCGCGCCGGGCAAGCCCGGGCTGCAGTCGATGTCGGTCTTCCTGAACGGCCTGACGTTGACGACGACCGCGACCAGTCTGGTCGCGCTCCTCCTCTTCTTCGCGTCGAGGTCTCCGGCGACGCCCGTGCCGAAACCGGTTCGGCTCGAGTCGAAGAGCCGTCCCGACGTCTGGTGGATCGTCCTGGACGGTCTCTCGAGGGGGGACTGGCTCGAGCGCAGATACGGCGTGGAGGACGTCCTCGGACCGGGACTCGAGAAGCGCGGGTTCCAGGTCGCCCGGGCGGCGCGCGCAAACTTCCCGCAGACGCTCTACGTCGTGGCGTCGACGCTCAACCTCGACTACGTGCAGACGACCCAGGGCCGGCCGGAGGTCTCCAGGGAAGAGGCGAACGCCCTTCTGGGTGCAAATATCGTCGCGACCACGTTCCGAAACGCGGGGTACAGGACGGTCTTCTGGCCGGGTGGCTATCACCGGCTCGATCCGGGCCTGGACCGCGTGCAGACGGCGTCGTTCCTTCCGACGGAGTTCCACTTGAAATCGATGAGCAGATGGCCTCCCGTCGGGATCTGGTCGATGGTCACGGGGCGCTCGCTCTCTGCGATCATCCGGCACAGGTTCTCCGTGCAGACGCTGTCTTCCATCCGTGGTGTCAGCGGGGGGCCGCCGGTTTTCAACTTCCTCCACGTCGTGGCACCACACCCGCCGTACGTCATCGGCGCAACGGGCGAAGTAGCTGCGGCCGGCAACGCCGACACGATCGTGGACGGGTCGGTCTGGGCCGAGGCGAACCCCGGAGTCTCGTACCGGGACGGATACGCGGGGCAGGCGACATGGTTGCAGCCGCAGGTCCTCGCGGCCGTCGACAGGATCCTGACCCCCGGAGCGCGGCCGGCCGTGATCGTCGTCTGCAGCGATCACGGTTCTGGGCTGGATCTCGACTGGGACAGGCTGCCCCGCGAAGCGCTCTCCGACAGGATGTCCACGTTCTGGGCCGTGTATCTGCCGGGAGGGGCCTCGAGGAAGGCCCCCGAGTCGATCTCTACCGTCAACACGTTCCGGTACGTCTTCGACGAGGTCTTCGGGACGTCCATGGGGCTCCTGCCCGACCGCTCCTACTGGCAGACATGGGAGCGCCCCGAGAAGCTCATCGACGTCACCGGGATGGTTCACGAGCCAAAGTGACGGGAATCGGACCCCACCGCGAGAGCTGCCTCGCGCCGGCCTGATCCGGGACCGGCCCGGTTCCCGGACGTTGCCCTACGCGATCGCTGCCTGCCTCGCGTCCTTGGCTCGCTTGATCATGGCGAGGATGCCTCCGAGCATCATGATGTAGAAGCCGGTCCAGACGAGGGAGATGAGGGGCTTCGTCGTGACGTCGATGGAGAGAGTCTCGGGCGTCGCTGGCTTTGCGTCGCCGGTGGGGTCGAGGCCGAGGAGCTCGAGCTCGACGGCGCTGTCGTTGGGGGAGACGCGGCGGACGCGGACCATCCCCTTCTCGGTTCCGGGGAGCGGGGTGTCGGGGCTCTCCATCCGTTGCCCCTCGGGGCCGCCGAGGGAGACGATGAACTTCGGCGTCACCTCGGCGGTCTTTCCGCCGGCAGTGACCTCGAGCCTCGACCCTATGGTGAAGGTGCCGCCTTCGGCGTGCGAGCCGTCGGAGGAGAAGTCGACGAACTTCACGTTGACGCCGTTGACGGCCTTCTCCTCACCCCTGCGCAGGACGGCGACGGACCCCTCCATCCGGGCCGGAGCGCCCGGCTCGTACGACTGGGGTGAGATGTAGAGGTCGAGGAGGAAGGACTTCCGGACGTCGGGGTTGGCCATCAGCTGCCCCGACTTCTCGTTCATGTAGAGCTTCGGGTAGGCCTTCCAGACCGTCTTGCCCTCGGTGACGGTGACTTCCATCGCCTGCTTGGCGCGCCGGTCGGAGAGCTGCGTCCGGTCGAGCTGGTCCTGGGTCTTCACGACGCCGTCCTCGTTGACGAAGTAGAGACCGGTGAACGTGAAGGTGACGGGGCGCCCGTGGTTCTCGATGACGAGGGGCTGGTTACGCCGCAGGGTCACCTGGGTCTTCATCTCGTAGGCGCCGGAGATGAGGATCCCGACGAGCATGATGGACGTGCCGACGTGGGCGAAATAGCCCCCGGCGCTCCGGATCGCCTTGCGCTGCACGAAGAGGACGATGATCTCGGCCGAAGACGCGAGGCCGAAGCAGGCCGCGCCGAGGAAGAGGAGGTCGACCGGCTTCCTCACGCCGAGGAAGAGGAAG
>CALBDV010000055.1 GCA_937927565.1 uncultured Holophagales bacterium | reverse complement strand
CGGGCCGGCCTTGCCACCGCAGGGACTACGGTCTGGCGGGCGGGTCGTCGAGCCGGTGCTCTCTCCGCCACTCTTCATGCCGGCAGCCCGAAACGCAGGGCTGCCAGTTGCTCAAAGAACCGCACGGCCGCGCCGCGCGCGGCGGGATGGTAGCAGAGAGGCCGGACGGAGGGGGAGGGTCAGGCTGGCTCGATGAGGACGTACTCGAAGCTTCCGGAAACCGACTTCGCCCCGGGTCTCAGCTTCGCGGGCCCGGCGACCTCGCAGAGGACGAAGGTGCGGTTCCCCACGCGCACCGTCTGCTCGCCCGGCAGCGCCGGGGCCTCCACGCCGACGAGGGCGTGGCCGGGCACGGCGATGAAGACGAGGTGCGTCGGGAGGCGCCGCCACATGGAGGCGAAGGCGACGGACTTGGAATCGCAGTCGCCCCGGCCCGAGACCAGGACGTCCGTCGGGACCCTCAGCCCCAGCGTCTTCCGGCCCTCATCCTCGTCCGGGGGGATCTCGTAGCCGAGCTCCTGGTAGAAGGCGAGGAGAAGGCCCATGAACTGCCTCACGCTCGAGCCGCGGCCCGAAGCGGCGAGCGCCCGGTAACAGTCGGAGAGCGGCGCAGTTCCCTCGCGGATCAGCCGCTCGTAGTCGATCGAGAGGGTTCCCTCTTTCAGGAGCAGGCCGCGTCGCTTGTAGATGCCGGCGCGAATCCTCTCGTCGTGAGCGGGGAGCTCCCGGTCGAGCCACGCCTTCAGCTCCTCGATGCCCGCGAGCGCACGCGCCCTTTCGGTCTCCTCCAGCCCCGCGGGGAGGTTCCACGACCAGCGGTGGCCGCCGGCGCCGTAGAACTCGATCCGGAACCAGGAACCGAGACGGCGGGCGGCGACCTCCGCGTCCACGAGCCGGGCGAGCTCGGCGTTCAGCTCCGCGTACACGGCCTCCGGCTCGTACCCGAACCCGGCCCGCTCGGCTGCGTGGGCCTCACGGTCCACGAGGCAGGAGACGCGGTGTGTGCGGCCGTGGTAGTCGATGAACCCGAACGTCAGGCGGTAACGCCGATCCGTCTCCGCGCGGGAGAACTCGCGCAGCGCCCCCGGGTTCGACTTCCAGCTCTCGGGCAGCGTCTCGGGGTCGGGCGCCGGGCCGGGGCCGGGCGTGTCGGTTTCGGCCACCTCGCGGGGTCGTTCGAGAAGGGCGAGCCCGCCCGCCACCAGCCAGGCCATCACGAGGACCGCGAGGCCGGCGAGACAGCCGCAGCCGCGGCCCGGACGCGAGGGGCTCCGGCTCAAGGGAGCGTCAGGACGCCGCGCGGACCGAAGGGGACGAGAGACCGCGCGAGGTCCTCCATCCCTTCGTTCAGGACGGCGGTGATCGCGAGGAGGACGAAAGCGTGGAAGATCGCGACCGCCACGTTGTCGCGGCGGATCTCGGCGTGCTCGTCGAGCCCGCGGGTCATGCGCGTGAAGAGGAACGCCGCGAGCGCCGTCGACGCGAACGCCACGAGCGTCAGCAGCGCCACGACCCCCCCGCAGCGAAGGGCGGTGACCAGCGCCTCGCGGGCCGACGGCGGCTCGAGGAACAGCTCGCGCACCATCACCATCACCGGGTTCACCGCGTGGCGCAGGAGCACCGCCTGGCTCAGGAGAATCGCGCCGAGGGAGATGGCGATGGAGCGGTGCCCGCTTCTGAGCAGCCCCTCCTCGTCCACCTCCCGGGTGATGAAGGCGTTCGCGCGGTAGACGACGAAGACGAGCAGGGCCGCCGTCACGACGGCCACGCCGTACGCCACCATCCCCGCCGCGACGACCGCCAGGTCGAATCGGGCATTCATCGGGCGTCCTCCGTGTGGCTCAAACCTACCACGCAGGCGATTCCCGCCTCCCGGAAACCTCGCGCGTTCCGGCCCGTAGTCGTCTAACGTGCTCACCTCATGCAAGGAGGAACGATGACCCCCCGTTCCCGCAGCCTCTCCCGCGCCGCCGCAGGCGTCGCCCTGGCCCTCGCCCTCACCGCTCCCGCCGCCCTGGCCGCTTCCGGCACCACGCCGAAAGGCGCCGGTTGGCGCATCCCGACCGCGGTGAAGACGCTTCCGAACGGCCTCACGGTCGTCGTCTCGGAAGACCACTCCGCCCCCACCTTCGGCCTCTGCATCGCCTACCGCATCGGCTTCCGCCTCGAGCCGAAGGGGCGCACCGGCTTCGCCCACCTCTTCGAGCACATGATGTTCCAGGGGACGCCGAACGCCCCGAAGGGGAGCTACGACCGCGTCATCGAGGGGGGCGGCGGCATCAACAACGGGTCGACCCGCTACGACTACACGAACTACATCGTCAGCGCCCCGGTCTCGGCGCTCGAGGCGGTCCTCTGGCTCGAGGCCGACCGGATGAAGACGCTCGACTTCTCCGAGAAGAACCTCGCGAACCAGAAGGAGGTCGTCAAGGAGGAGATCCGCGTCAACGTCCAGAACAAGCCCTACGGCCTCTTCTTCTGGACCGACGTTGCCGGCACGGCGTTCGACAAGTGGGAGAACGCCCACGACGGCTACGGCTCCTTCGCCGACCTCGACGCGGCCACCCTCCCCGACGTGAAGGCCTTCTTCGAGAGCTACTACGGCCCGAACAACGCCGTCCTGGCCATCGTCGGCGACATCACGCCCGACGAGGCCTTCGCGAAGGTCGAGAAGTACTTCGGCGCCGTCCCGGCCCGCCCGGCGCCCCCGAAGCCCGACGTGAGCGAGAAGGCGAACACGAAGGAACGGACCCTCTCGCAGACCGACCCCCTCGCGAACGTCCCGGCCGTCGCCATCGGCTGGAAGATGCCCGCCCGCGGCACGAAGGACGACATCCCCGCCGCCGTCCTGGGGAACCTCCTCGCCGGGGGCGAGGCCTCGCGCCTCTACCAGGGGCTCGTCAAGGGCAGGGAGCTCCTGCTCGGCATCGAGGGAGGCCACAACTGGCCTCTCGACGACGCCTTCACGTACGAGGGGCCCACGCTCCTCTCCCTCTTCGGCCTCTACAAGCCCGACACCACCGCGAAGGAGGTCGTCGCCGCCATCGACGCCGAGATCGCCGCCATCGCGAAGGGCTCGGTCAGCGCCGCCGAGCTCGAACGGACGAAGACCAAGATGGTCTCCGACCTCTACGGCCAGCTCGAGCTGCCGCTCGACCGCTCCGTCGTCCTCTGCCTCGCGCAGCTCTTCGACGGCAACGCGGCCACCGTGAACGACCTCCCCGGACGGATCGCCGCGGTCACGAGCGCCGACCTCGCCCGCGTCGCCTCCACGTACCTCACGGCCGCCAACCGCACCGTCGTCGACCGGCGGCCCGCGCCGGCGAAACCGTCCGATGCCGCACCGGCGGGGAAGTGAGGAGAACGCCGTGAAGAAGCAGAACGTCGCCCTCGTCCTCGCCGCCGCCCTCCTCGCCCCCGCCGCCTTCGCCGCCGAGCCGCCGCCGCTCCCGAAGGACTTCCCCGGCTACGGCGCCGACCGGCCGCTCCCCGTTCCCGCCATCTCGAAGTCGACCCTTCCGAACGGCCTGACGGTCTGGCTCGTGAAACGCCCCGGCTTCCCGAAGGTCTCCGCCGTTCTCGCCGTCCGTGGCGGCTCGGCCGTCGACCCCGCAGGGATGGAGGGCATCTCGGACCTTCTCGCCGCAACGCTCAAGGAAGGGACGGCGAAGAAGACCTCGCGCCAGATCGCCGAGGAGCTGCAGGGCCTCGGTGGCGACCTCGGCGTCTCGGCAGGTGCCGACGCCATCACCCTGCGCGCCAGCGCCCTCGCGACCGGAACTCCCCGTCTCCTCGACCTCCTCGCCGCGGTCGCGCTCGCCCCTGCCTTCCCGCCGGCCGAGGTCGCCCTCGCGAAGGAGAACGCCCTGCAGGAGCTGGAGGCCGCCGAAGCGACTCCCGATTTCCTCGCGTCGAAGGCCTTCGCGAAGGCCGTCTACGGCAGCCACCCGTACCACGTCGTGACGGCGACCCGCGAGACCATCGCGAAGACGACGCCCGCGCTCCTGGGCGCCGAGCACGCGCGCCGCTTCCGCCCCGACCAGGCGCTCCTCGTCGTGGCGGGAGACCTCGACGAATCCGTGGTGAACGCCTCCATCGTCCGCGCCTTCGGGGCGTGGAAGAACGCCGGCGCCCCGCTGCCGCCCGTGCCCGCGTCGCCTCCCGCCCGAGGCCGCGAGTTCCTCCTCGTCGACCGTCCCGGATCGGTCCAGTCGACCGTCGTCTCCGGCCGGCCCGGCCCGGGCGTCTCCGATCCCGACTGGTACGACGTCCTCGTCGCGAACACCGTCTACGCCGACGCCTTCGGCAGCCGCCTCGTGAAGAACATCCGCGAGGAGAAGGGCTACACCTACTCCCCCTCGGGCGACTTCACCACGCGCCGCGCCGGGAGCCTCCTCCAGATGCAGGCCGACGTCCGCAACGACGTCACCGCGGCGACCCTCCTCGAGGTCTTCTACGAGCTCGACCGGATGGCCGCCACGAAGCCGACGGCCGACGAGCTCGCGGGGGCGAAGCGCTACCAGGGCGGCCTCTACCTCATCCGCAACCAGCTCCAGGGCGCGGTCGCGGGAACCCTCGCCCGCAACTGGGTCAACGGCCTCCCGCCCGAGGCGCTCGCCGACTTCGTGCCGAAGGTGAACGCCGTCACGGCCGAGGGCGTGCAGGCCGCGGGCAGGAAGCACTTCCTCTCGAGCACCCAGACCGTCGTCGTCGTCGGCGACGCCAAGGA
>CALBDV010000054.1 GCA_937927565.1 uncultured Holophagales bacterium | reverse complement strand
GGCCTCTTCAACTGGAACGCCGCCCGGCGCTCGAAAGAGATCCTCCTCGTCGAGTCCGTCCTCGACGCCCTTTCTCTCATCGAGGCCGGCGTCGGAAACGTCATCCCCCTCTACGGCATCAACGGCCTCACCGACGACCACAAGGAGCTCGTGAAGCGCTGCGGCCTCGAAAGCGTCGTCGTCGCCCTCGACGCCGACGAAGCCGGCCGAAAGGCCGCACCCCGGCTCCTGGACCTCTTCGAGAAGCTCGGCGTGAAGGCTCGCGCGATCGAATGGCCCGAGAAGGACCCCAACGACCTTCTCGTCAGGCGCGGCCCGGAGAAGACGCGCGACGTCGTCGCGCAGCTCCTGGCCCCGGCGCTCGCGCGCGACGCGACCGTGACCCCAGCAGTTAACCCTCTCCCCTTAACCGCGGACGTCGCTCGCGAGGAAGCTCTGACGCCGAGGGAATCCGCAGCTAAAGAAGAAAACACGCAGCCCCAGCCCTCCGGCCTCTCCCGCGCAGAGCTGCTCGGCGAGGTCCTCATCCTCACCTCGGGCGATCGCCTCTGGCGCGTCGTCTGGAGCGACACCCACAGCCCCTCGCACCTCAGGGCCACGCTCCGCGTCCGCCTGGGCGAAGCCAGCGATGCCCCCGGCTACCTCGACTCCCTCGACCTCGTCACTGCCCGGGCCAGAGAGACCTTCGCCCGCAAGGCCGCGGCCGCAACCGGCCTGGCCGACCCGCTGCCGCTCCAGCGCGCCCTCGAAGCTGACCTCATGAGGATCGCGGCCATCGGCGAGGAGCGCCGCAAGGCGGCCGAGACCAAGGACGCCGTCTCCATCGCCATGAGCGAGCCGGCCCGCGCCCGCGCGCTCGAGCTTCTGAGAGCCAGGGATCTCCTCTCCCGCATCGCCCGCGACCTCGAAGCCGCCGGCTACGTCGGCGAGGAGACCAACAAGCTCATCGGCTACCTCGTCGGCATCTCCAGAAAGCTCGACATGCCGCTCTCCATGGTCATCCTCTCCCCCTCGGGCTCGGGCAAGAGCGGCCTGGCCGACGCCCTCGAAGCCCTGACGCCCGAAGAGGACTTCTTCTCCCTCTCCTCCCTCACCGCCCAGGCCCTCTTCTACATGCCCAAGGACAAGCTCGTGAGGAAATTCATCCTCATCGAGGAGAGAGCCGGCTCGATCGAGGCCGACTACTCCATCCGGGCCCTTCAGTCCAAGAAGAAGCTCACCCGCGCCGTCCCCGTGAAGGACCCGGCCACCGGGAAGATCGAGACGAAGATCTTCGAGATCCTCGGCCCCGCGGCGTTTCTCGAGACCACCACCGAGAGCCGCATCAACATCGAGAACGCCACCCGCTGCTTCGAGATCCACCTCGACGAGAGCCCCGAGCAGACGGAGAGGATCCAGAGAGCCCAGAGGCGCTCGAAGACCTTCGAGGGTCTGCGCGACCGGGAGAGCCGGGACGAGATCCTGCGCCTCCACCACGACGCCCAGAGGCTCCTGAGGACCATCTCCGTCGTCATCCCCTTTGCCGAGGCCATCGAGTTTCCGATCGCCTGGCTCAGGACCCGTCGCGACAACCTCCGTTTCCTCCACCTCATCGAGGCCCTGGCCTTCCTCCGGCAGTACCAGAGGCCCATCGTCGGCCGCGGCACGACCCAGCCGATCGGAAAGAGCCTGGAAGAGCTCAGCGGTGCCGAGCTTCCGGACGCCGTCGTCATCGCCACGCTCGACGACTACGAGGCGGCCTACGAGCTGGCGGGCGGCCTTCTCGGGGAGTCGCTACTGGACCTGAAGAAGCCGGAGAGGGCGTTCCTGGAGGCGATCAGGAGCCTCGTCGAGCGCGCCGTCGCGGCCGGCGAGACGGACGACTCCGAGAGGTACGGAGGCGATCCGGGCGACTTCTCGCGCCGTGAGGCCAGGGAGTGGACGGGCCTGCCGCACCACCGGGTGAGGCAGCTCTTCGAGACGCTCCTCGAGCTGGAGTACGTCGAGCCCTCGCGCGCCAGCCGTGGGGCCGGCGCCCGCTACCGGCTCACCGAGGCCGCCCGCCTTTCCCAGAACGTCGTCCCCGGCCTCCTGACGCCGGAAGGGCTGCGGAAGAAGCTGGAAGCGCTCGGGCAGCGGGGTCGGAGCGATCTGCAGAAGCCGGGCGGCGATCGTGAGAGGTGACGGTGAAGCCGAATGGGTGGGAATAGGCGAAACGGCTCTCCTATTGATTCGGACCGCTCCCGGAGCGGGTTTGAGGGCAATGGGTGAATGGGCGGAGGAAGCTTGAGAGGAAACGCGGAAATCACCGTCGTCACCGTCGCACCGTCGACCGCAGCGGCCAGATCCGCCTCTCAGCTTTCTTCCCTTAATCGCTCGGAGCCCCAACGCCGGGCCGAAGACGCCGAGGCGCGTCTTCGATTCCGGGCCGAGCTGGACGAGCTGCTCTTTCGCTTCGAGAGGGCCAAGCGCGGCGAGGGCAACGCGCCCGGGACACTCGAGACCACGTCACGCTCGCTGCGCGAGCTCTTCCGCTTCCTCGTCCACGACGTCGCGCCCGCGCCTCGCTCCGTCGTCGACGTGACGGCCGCGCATCTCCTTGCCTACCGCGACCTCCTGATGACGCGCGAGAAGAGGACTCCCGGCGCGCAGGGCCTGAAGGCGCCGGCGGCCGACGATCGCCGCGAGGCCGTCGAAGGCTCGTGCCTTCTCTCGGCCAGCACCGTCACCGTCCACGTCGTGGCCATGCGGCGCTTCTTCGACTTCCTGACGCTCTCCGACGTCCTCCTCATCAACCCGGCCCGGCACATCAAGCCCCCGCGCGTCCCGCGCCACCTGCCGCGAAACGTCCCGAGCGTCATGGAGATGCGAAAGCTCCTGTCGGCCCGGGGCCGCAAGAGGCCGCTGGCCGTACGGGACCAGGCGATTCTCGAGCTCTTCTACGGCACGGGCCTGCGCACGGCGGAGCTCTGCCACCTCCTCCTGACCGACTTCGAGGCCGACAGGGGAATCCTCTTCGTCCGGCACGGCAAGGGGGGGAAGGACCGCGTCGTCCCGGTGGGCGAGAAGGCCGCGCAGGCGCTGCTGCAATACCTCGTCCTGAGAAGGAAAGCTCCGGCCTCGGCCGCGCCGCCCATCGCACGGCCGATCCGCGCCCGAGCCAAGCTCGACGGCGGACCCCTCCAGAGGAAGCGCTTCGAGATGGGGCCGCCCCTGCCCGCAGCCTGGTACAGCACCGCGCCCCAGCTCTTCGTGAATCAATTCGGCCGGCCGATGACAGGCGACGCCATCAAGGACGTCGTCGCGACGGCGGTCAAACGCGCCAGGCTCAAACGCCACGTCAGCCCCCACGCGCTCCGTCACGCCTTCGCCACGCACCTCCTGCAGGGCCGCGCCGACATCCGCCACATCCAGAGCCTCCTCGGCCACAGCTCGCTCCGGACGACCGAGATCTACACGAAGGTGGACACGACCGACCTGGCGCGCGTCCTGAAGCGATGTCATCCCCGCGAACGCGAGGAGCACTCCGAGCTCGATGCTTGAAGAGGACCTCGGCGATCTGGCCGGCCTCATCGAGTCCTTTCTCGAGCGCCGCAGGGTCGAGCGCCTCAGCGCCGGTCACGTCGCGAGTCAGCGACGGGCGCTCTCCCGGCTCCTGGCGGCCGTAAGAACGCGGCTCGACGTGCCCGAGGAACGTCCCATCCCCGTCTCGGCCGTGACGCTGGAAGACCTTCTCTGCGTGCTCGCGTGGCTCTTCGAGCACGGCCGCGCCAACAGCACTGTGAGCGCTCACGCCTCGGCCTTCCGCCTCTTCTTCGACGACCTGGCCTTGCGGGGCCTTCTCCTCGGAAACCCCGCTGAGCGCCTGCCCTCGATCCCGGACGACGGGCTCCCGCGCGACGTCCCGAGCTACACCCAGATGCGGCGCCTCCTCGAAACGCCCGACACGAGAACCGACGTCGGCACCCGCGACCGCGCCCTCCTGGAGGTCCTCTACGGCTCGGGCCTCCGAAGCGCCGAGGTCGTGAGCCTCGACGTCGCCGACGTCAACCTCGCCGATGCCACCGCCTTCATCAAGGACGGCAAAGGCGGGAAGGACCGCGTCGTCCCGCTCACCGGGAAGGCCGTCCGCTGGATCACGGCGTATCTCTCCCAGCGGCCTCCGTCCTCTTCGCCGCGCCTCTTCCTCGACGCGCGCGGGAAGCGTCCTCTCCGCCGCCAGCGTCTACGCAAGGGGCTGAAGGAACTCTTTCGCCGGGCCGGGCTCAAAGAAGAGATGACCGTCCACGCCATCCGCCACGCCTGCGCGCTGCACCTTCTCGAAGGCGGAGCCGACCTCGTCAGCATCAAGCAGCTCCTCGGCCACGCCTCGGTCGACACCACGGCGGTCTACCTGAAGCTCACGACGGCGCACCTGACGAGAGAGCTCGAATGGGCGCATCCGAGGGAGCGCGAAGCCGCGCGGGAAGCCGCTGGGAAAGCAGCTGGGAAATCGATCGTCACCGCTTCGAAACCGGGCGACGGCGACCCGTCCGAGGGGTAGCCTACGAGGCAGGAAATGAGCCCGGACCTCGCGATTCCCGCCTCGCCGGCAGCCCTTCGAAACGAGGGGTCGGGATTTCTTCCTTTAACTGCTAAAGCCGCTTCCTTCAGCGGCATCGGCTACGCGAGGAGGAGCGGCGAGACCCTTTGTATGGGGCAGTTCCAGGGCGGGTTTGCTCTGTGTACGGTCGAGGGAGGGGAGTTCCTC
>CALBDV010000053.1 GCA_937927565.1 uncultured Holophagales bacterium | reverse complement strand
TCGGTCCTCCTCGCGTTCATCCCGCTCCACCTGATGGGGATCACGGTCAACATCATGTCGCTCGGCGGCATCGCGATCTCGATCGGCGTCCTCGTCGACGGCGCGATCGTCGAGGTGGAGAACGCCTACAAGAAGCTCCAGATCTGGAACGACTCGGGGCGGAAGGGGGACTTCCACGCCGTCCGCCTCGAGGCGCTCATGGAAGTCGGCCCGTCGGTCTTCTTCTCCCTCCTCGTCATCGCCGTCTCGTTCCTCCCGATCTTCACGCTCGTCGACCAGGAGGGGCGCCTCTTCACGCCCCTGGCCTGGTCGAAGAACTTCGCGATGGCGATCGCGGCCGTCCTCGCGATCACGCTCGACCCGGCGATGCGGATGCTCTTCGCGCGGATGGACCCCTTCCGGTTCGGCTTCGCGCACGACGGGCACAGCGCCCTGGCACGGCTCGTCCGGCTTCCCGCCCGCCTCGTCGAGAAGGTCGTCAACGCGGTCGCCGTCGGGACCTACCACGCCGAGGAGAAGCACCCCGTCTCGAAGGTCCTCTTCCGGCTCTACGACCCCGTCTGCCGGGCCGTCCTCCGCCACCCGAAGAAGGTCGTCGCGGTCTCGCTCCTCGTCCTCGTCTCGACCGTGCCGGTCTACCTCTCCCTCGGGTCGGAGTTCATGCCGCCGCTCCACGAGGGGACGATCCTCTACATGCCGACGACGCTCCCCGGCATCTCGGTCACCGAGGCCGCGAAGCTCCTCCAGACGCAGGACCGGGTCCTCGCGACGTTCCCCGAGGTGGAGCGGGTCTTCGGCAAGGCGGGGCGCGCCGAGACCTCGACGGACCCGGCGCCCCTCTCGATGATGGAGACGACGGTCATCCTGAAACCCGAGAAGGAGTGGCGGCCGAAGGAGCGCTGGTTCTCGCCGTGGGCGCCGGACTGGCTGTCGGCGGTCCTCCGGCACGTCTGGCGCGACCGGATCACGTACGAGGAGCTCATCGGCGAGATGGACCGCGCCCTGAAGATCCCCGGCTCGACGAACGCCTGGACGATGCCGATCAAGGGGCGCATCGACATGCTCTCGACGGGGATCCGGACGCCGATCGGCGTGAAGGTCTTCGGCTCGGACCTCGCCGAGATCGAGCGGATCGGCGCCGAGGTCGAGGCGGCGGTGAAGACGCTCCCGGCGACGCGCTCGGCCTTCGCCGAGAGGGTCGCGGGAGGCTACTTCGTCGACTTCGAGCTGAAGCGCGACGCGCTCGCCCGCTACGGCCTCACCGCCGCCGACGCGAACATGGTGATCATGACGGCGATCGGCGGCGACACGGTGACGACGACCGTCGAGGGGCGGGCGCGCTACAGCGTCAACGTCCGCTACCCGCGCGAGCTGCGCGAGGACCTCTCGAGCCTCTCGCGCGTCCTCGTCCCGACGATGTCCGGCGCCCAGGTGCCGCTCGGGCAGCTCGCCGACATCCGCCTCGTCACCGGGCCGTCGATGATCCGCAACGAGAACGGCCTCCTCTCGGGCTACGTCTACGTCGACTTCGACACGTCGAAGGAGGACGTCGGGCGCTTCGTCGAGAAGGCGAAGGCCGCCGTCGCGGAGCGGGTGAAGGTCCCTACCGGCTATTCCCTCCTCTGGAGCGGCCAGTGGGAGAACATGGTGCGGGTGAGGGAACGGCTCAAGGTCGTCATCCCGGTCACCCTCGTCCTGATCTTCCTCCTCATGTACGCGAACACGAAGTCGGTGACGAAGACGCTCATCATCGTCCTCGCCGTGCCGTTCTCGGTCGTCGGCGCCGTCTGGTACCTCTGGCTCCTCGACTACAACATGTCGATCGCGGTCTGGGTCGGGATGATCGCCCTCATGGGCCTCGACGCCGAGACGGGGATCTTCATGCTCCTCTTCCTCGACCTCGCGCACGACGAGGCGAAGAAGAAGGGGCTCCTCCGGAACCTCCCCGACCTCGTCGAGGCGATCGTCCACGGCGCCGTGAAGCGGATCCGGCCGAAGGCGATGACGGTCCTCTCGGCGTTCTTCGGCCTCCTGCCGATCATGTGGTCGACGGGCGTCGGGGCCGACATGATGAAGCGGATCGCCGCGCCGATGGTGGGCGGCCTCGTCACGTCGTTCGCCCTCGAGCTCCTCGTCTACCCGGCCGTCTACCTGCTCTGGAAGAAGCGGGAGCTGCCGGGGCCCGGGACGCCCGGCGAGGAGGCCGTCGCGGTCGCGTGAGGTCCGCCCGCCGGGAGACACTTCCGACGAGTCCCCCGGCCGGTGAGTGTCACTTCGCCCGATCCGCGGGGACCGTGGAGGTTCGCGTGCGCCAGACCTGCCCGGTGCTCCTCGCCCTCTTCCTCGCGGCGCCCGCGGCCGCGAGGGTCGTCTCGTACGCCCCGGTCACCGACCGGATCGCGACGCCGGTGCAGCAGGCCCGGACGAACCCGGAGTTCGCCCTGATCGAGGCGAAGGAGGGGGGCTGGGCGGGGCCGGTCGCGGGTCCCTCCGACGGGCTTCCCTTCTACAGCTGGCTGAGCGGCCGCCTCGTCGTCCACGACGCCACCGGCGCCCGCGAGGCGCGGGTCGTCCTGCCGACGGGCGGGCCGGAGGCCGGGTTCACGGCCGTCGCCGCCCGCCGGGGAGCGGATGGCGCCCTCCGGATCGTCGCGCTGACGAACACCGACCCGTCCGGAACCGGTCCGAGAGACCGGAACCGGCTCCTCTTCACGGCCGACGGCGGCGCCACGTGGAAGGAGCTCGCCGTCTCCGCGGGCCTCGTCCCGGCCGTTCCCAACAACTGGGGATCGAGCTGGTTGGGGACCGACTTCGGCGGCCCGGTCGCCCGCGGGCGGGACCCGGTCCTCCGCCTGGGGAGCGACGCTTCCCCGTTCCTCCTTCTCCTCGCTCGCGCGACAGGAGGAGGCGGGGGTGCCCTCGTCGCGATCGACGACGAGGGGCTCGTCCGGCCGCTTGCGGAGTTCACGCCGTGGGACGAGAACGGGGGCGTCGGCGCCCGGCTGGTCGGGACGAGCCGCGACGGAGGGGCCGTGCTGGTTGTGGGCCGGATCCAGCCGCCGGGCGCGGCAGGGCCGGGCCTCCCCCCCCGCGCGCTCTGGAAGGTCCTCGCGTCGGGCGGCGTAGAGAAGCTCCTCGACCTCGGTGCCGAGGTCCCTGCGGTGGAAGGCTGGCTCACGCCGGGAGGGGCGGCGTACCTCGAGGTCGCCGACTGGCGCCAGGTCGTCCCGGCCCCATTCCGGTCGCACCGCGCCCTCTACCTCGTCGAGGGAGGGGAGGCGAAGGAGATAGCGGCCGCGCCCGTCTCGGGCCCCGACTGGGGCGTGTTCCTCTCGTCGCTCTTCGCGATCCCGACGGCCGACTACGAGGGTGCGTGGCTCCTCCGGAGGGCTCCGGGCAAACCGACGGTCCTGGCCCGGCACTCGCCGGCGGGAGGCCTCGTCGAGAAGTGGAGCGACCCGACCGCCCCCGAGGTGGAGGCTCTCCACGCCGGCTCTTCCGGCCAGAAGCTCCTCGTACAGGTCCACCGTCCGCGGCCGCAGATGGACCAGCGGCTGTTCAAGGACCCGGCTCTCGCAGTCTGGGAGGAAGGGCAGCCGGCACCCCGGGCGTACGACGAGCTCTTCCTCGTCGAGGAGACGAACAAGGGGTTCGTCCACCTCGACGTCGAAACCGTGGCCGGCGGGTCGCCGTTCGTATTCGACTCCGGCGGAACGACCTCGTGCGTCGCTTGCGGCGGCGCGCCGTCCGGTGACGGCGGTGCGGGAGGGGCCGATGTCGTCCAGGAGTGGGGCGTCGTCAAGGCCTCTCTGCGGCAGAAGCTCGTGATCCCTGCTGTGGCTCGCGCGGCCGGGGCGGGGGGAGCCTACTGGAAGACCGACCTGCTCCTCGGGAACCCGGGGCCCGATCCGCTCGACGTCGGGCTGCGGTACGTCCCGGGAGGAAGCGGTGAGGCCCGGGAGACGACGGTGAGCCTCGCGCCCCGGGAGATCCGCCTCGTCCCGGACGTGCTCGCCGAGCTCTTCGGGCAGACGACGGGCGCCGGGGCACTGTTCGTCACGCCGGAGGGGACTCGCGTGGTTTCAGCGACGAGCCGGACCTGGACCGCTTCAGGGGAGGGCACTTTCGGGATGTCGATGGGAGCTGTCGATCTCCTGGCGGCATCGAGCGTCCGGTTCCCTCTCAGCTTCGCGGGCGCGCTTCCCGGGGCCGGCTACAGGACGAACGCCGGGGGTGTCGACGTCGCCGGGCGGGGAGCGACAGTAGGCCTCAGGTTCGCGTCGGAGTCGGGTTGGGTCGGCCGACCCGACCTGACCTTCCATGCAGATCCGGGCGGCACGACGCAGCTCGACCGTCTCGCTTCGTGGTTGGGGGTCGAGCCCTGGCGGGGTGGGGCCCTCGAATACGCGCCCGAGCGAGGTGAGGTCGTGCCCTTCGTCACCTCGATCGACGAGACGACGAACGACCCGACGTACTGGCGCCCGGACCTTCCCGCCTCGGTCGCCCGGGCGATCCCGGCCCTCGTCCACACGGACGGAAGGAACGGCGCCCGTTTCCGGAGCGACCTCTTCCTCTACAACGACACCGACGAGTTCGCGAGCGTGACTCTCGCGGCGAAACCGTGGAGCTCGACGACCGGCGAGACGATCGTGACGCTCACCCTCCTCCCGCGCGAGGCGAAGGTCGTCCGCGACGCGCTCTCCGTCGTCTTCCGCCAGGAGGGCGTGGCGAGGCTCCGGTTCGTCTCGAGCGGGGCAGGGGCCGGGACAGGCGTCCGCGCGACGTCGCGCACCTACACCGTTCGGCCGGACGGAGGGACCTACGGCGTTCCCGTGCCGCCTCTCAACGCGTTCCAGATGGCCGGGGCCGGCGAGGCTCTCGAGCTCTTCGGGGCTCTCGGCGGACCGTCCTTCCGGACGAACCTCGCGCTCGTCGACATGTCCGCCTTCGCCGACGGCAAGACCGTGCGGGTCCGCGTCGAAGTGATCGGGACGGGTGGGGGGACGCTCGACGCCTTCGACGTCAACGTGCCGGTCGCCGGTGGAATCCAGATCGACGACGTCTTCCGCTCCCGGGGTCTCGGCGACGGCCCCCCCGCGGCGCTGCTCCGGGTCACGCCGTTCGGAGGTCTCGTCGGGGCCTACGCCACGTCGATCGACCAGGGGACGAACGACGCGATCCTGATCTCCGCGGCGCTCGCTGCGCGGGACTGAACCGCAGGAGGCGTCCCCGTCCGGGTCTCCCTACCTGCCGTAGGCCGTCTCCCGGTCGAGGATCGTCAGCGTGCGCGCATAGAGATGCTCGACCTCTTCGCGGCTGTTGCCGATGGCGGTGACGCCGATCTTCCCGTACTGCGAGAGCGCGCCGATGAGATGGAAGAGGACCCCCGACTCGGTGTTGTGCGAGTAGTGGAGGCCGTTGATCGTCAGGATCTCGATCAGGTCTTCCGGCAGAAGGCCGCGATACGCCTCGGACTTCAGGTTGTCGGTGGCGCGGTAGTACTTCGGGATGCCGCGCGGGGAGAAGAAGAGCCCGGTCCCGGGGTCGATCTGTCCACCCGTGATGAACTGGAGGGCGAGGTAGGGGTGGGTCGTCCCTCCCATCCGGAGGTTGATCTCGAGGGCGTGTGTGACCCACTGGTCGGAGCCTTCCCGGCGGGTCGCGAGAAAGTCGACGGCGAGCCGGCTCATGACACCCTGCCGGGCCAGTACCGCGCCGATCTTCATCGCCTCTTCCTGGATCTTCAGCCGGTACTCGCTCGCGGCGGGGAAAAGGCAGCCGAGGAAGACCTGGCCGCTCGTCCCACCGAGGACCTGGTCGTGGGTCGAGATCGGGATGACGGCCCCGTGCGGGTCGACCCGGAGCTGAACGCTCGGCGAGGTCTTGTGGTCGCCGTCGAGGAACTCCTCGACGATCCCCCCCATCCGCTCGAACCGGGCGAAGTAGTCGGCGTTCGTCTCCCACGACACGGCGTACTCGAACCGCTCCATCGCCTCCCTCACGGAGTCGCGGTCGACCCGGTCGGGGTAGCGGAAGAGGGCGTTGCCTTCTCCAGAGAAGCTGTCGTCGAGCTTGACGACGGCCTTTCGCAGGCCCGGGCGGCGGCGCTGAAGCTCGAGGAGCGCTTCCTCGACGTCGTGGAGCGTGCGGAGGTCCTCGAATCCCTCTGGAAGAGGCACCCCTGCCTCCCGGAAGACCTTCCGGCTGCCCGACTTCGTCCCGAGGTGCCCGAGGGCGGGATCGACGCCATTCAGTGGAATGCCGAGGAGGACAGCCAGCTTCCGCTCCAGAGGGGTGGAGTTGAAGACCGTGAGGTAGGCCCTCGACGGGTCCCCGATCCCGGCCCGGATTCGCTCGATGAGCCTCGGCCGCTCGAGGATCTTCTCCGTGAGGGAGCGCGGCGAGTCGTCGTAGGCGCAGAGCAGCGTCAGGCGCGAGCGGGCGTGGCTCGCCGGGACCCCGACGAGAAGCTGGAAATAGTACTCGAGGACCAGGGGGTGGACGGGCTGCGAGGTGACGAAGACGATTCGTGCCCGGGGATTCCGAAGGCGGATGAGGAGAAACAGGAGGCGTTCCTCGTAGAAGCTCGAGCCCTCCAGCTTCTGCAGCTCGCTCTGGTCGAGCGTCAGCGACGGGACGACGACCGACGTATGGGGCTCCTCGTCCCGCATGGAGATGGAGTCCCAGACTTCCTTCAGCCTGGGCTTGAGCTTCTCGAACTCGACAAGCTCACGCTCGGGCGTCAGGTCTGACGCGAACGGTAGTTTCGGGATCACGCATCGGCATTCTAGCCGCTCGCTCCTTCATGGGGCGGCATGATTCTTGTTCTTGGGGGGCCGAAGGAGCGCGACGACATGCGCCAACGCCGTTCCTCCGGCTTCACCCTGATCGAGCTCCTCATCGTGGTCGCGATCCTGGGGATTCTGGCGGCCATCGCGCTGGTCAACTACCGGAACGCGATCGAGAGAGCCCGCCAGCGCCGTTCGATGGGGGACATGCGGAGTCTGTCGACGGCGGTCGAGGCCTACGCCGGGGATTTCGGGCGCTATCCGCCGGCGAGCGGGTTCACCCTGCCGGCGGGTCTCGCCCTTCCGACCGGGAATCTCGAGGAGACGGGCCCTTACCTGCGGCCCACCTACCTTCGGTCGATGCCTCTGAGGGACGGGTGGAACTCGTGGTTCGGGTATGGGACGACGCCGGCTAAGACCGACTACGTCCTGCGCTCGGCAGGACAGAAAGGCGAGGCGGAATCGGCCCCTCTCTACGGGCCGACGACCGACCTGACGGCCGACA